>CAZMWO010000158.1:0-7671 GCA_964569565.1 uncultured bacterium
TCGGCGAAATTCTGCAGAGGGTGCCGGTTGAGTAGTCATCGCACAAGAATCAGGCTCTCACGTTCTGGCAAAATTCTGTTCTTTCTTGGTATATTTCTTCTTTTTGCAGCCCAGAACACAGGAAATAACCTGTTGTATCTCATGAGCAGCTGTTTTTTTGCCTGTCTGCTCTGGAGTGGCGTTGTCAGCTGGCGTAATATAAGCGGTCTAAGCCTTGAGATTATGCTGCCTGATTTTTATTTTGCCGGGCAGACAGATACGATTCGCTGCCGCATAGAGGATGTTGCTGGTCGACCACGATTTTTTCTGGGGTTTGAAGCCGATTTTGCCGAATATCTGCCGGCCGGCGGCTTTATCATGTTAAAGGCTGATCTTAAAGCCTTATATCGTGGCCATCATAAAATCAGCGGTTTCAGGGTTTTTTCCGGTTACCCTGTCGATTTGTTTATCTGTACCTGTGAGATTTCCGCCGGGTCTCTGTATGTGGGACCGCGGCCTTCTGCTCATGTTCCTGAAATCTTTAACCGTGATGAAGGAGGAACTCTCGATAAGCTGGCCGCAGGTAAAGAGGGCGACTACTGGATGCAGAAACCATATCAGGAGGGCGAAGACGCCATGCTTATCAACTGGAGCATTTCGGCGCGTTCCTTTACTGAGTGGGTTCTTATCAAGGCTGTCAATTTCGGCCTCAACCGGAAGCTTTGCTTCGATTTATCAGGTCTTGACGGACAGGTCTTCGAGGATTGCCTTGAAATGGTAGCAGGTCTGATAATCCGCCTGAGGCGACATGACATAGATGCTTTCGTATGGGCCAAAGGGGAGACGGGTAATTATCAGTGGCTGTCTGTAATTTTTGACATGCCGGTTCTGGTGCGCTGGCTGGCAGAATTACGGCCGGGTTTGCTGCCACATCCTGTCGAAGCAGATGTCGAAATGCTCAAGTTCGCAGATCTTTACCGGAGCGGAGTGTCATGAACGTAACGCCAGTTCTTGAAATTGCTGGTAGAGACAGCAGTGTTTTCAGCAGAACAAATGGCTCTCTGCCTGTTTCTGGCAGCTTTTTCCGTCTGCTGGTTATTTTAGCCGCCATAGCTTATGGTGCAGTCTGGTCGACTGGCTATCTTCGTGGTCTGATAGAGATTCTTGCAATACCTATGGTGCTGGCCGCAATTATTGCCCGTCCTCTGCCTGCCGGCCGTATTTTGCTGCAACTTGGCAGTGTTATGGCTTTGCTGCAGGCAGTTGCCGGTCGCAGCGGGTCGATGCCCGGTGTTGTGCTGCTTTTGCAGTTTGCCGGCCTGGTGATGTTTCTGCAGATTCTGGTGGTTGACTGCCTCAGGGCTGCCTACGGAGTAATCGTTTTGTCACTGATGGTCATTCTCGCCGTTGCCGCTATGAATGTAAATTTTGTTTTTCCTCTGGTGCTGATACCGTATGTTCTGGTGTTTTACCTGGTGTTGCGCGAACTCGCCATTTTGCGGCATCAGGCCATCGCAAGTTCGCCGATAAAGCTGAGTAAGAGCAATCCGCTCGGCTGGTCGCGAATTGCTGTAGGAACACTGGTTTCGCTTCTTATCTTCGGCTTTTTGTGGCTGGTAATGTTTTATCTGATACCTAGAACATCGAGTTTTGGTATCGCTTCTGAGGTATCAAGACGCAGACTCATGGGATTCAACGACACCATGAGTCTTGGCGATGCAGGTTTGCTTGAAGATAATCCGGCCGTCATAATGCGGGTAAGGCCTCTTGAAGAAAAAACATTTACTCCTTCAGTCCTGAGGCGAATCGGCAATAAGTTGTTGCGAGGGGCTACCTTTGCCTGGTATAACTCAGGCAAGTGGGAAAAAGGCACCAAGCGCCGCTGGTATGTTGATCTGCGGCAAAGCTCCGGTGAGCTGAGGCTGAACCGGGATTATTACAACCCGCGCGACCTTCATCAGATCGAAATTGTTATGGAAAATCTCGATCCCCCGGTTATTTTTCAGCCTGACCGGTCAGTCAATATGAGATTTACCCAGCCATTTATTGCATACGAAGATGATCTCTCCTTCTATTTCCTGTTCAGGCCGGGTACGACGAGGCGATACGTCGTAAGTGTTCTTCTGGACCCCCTTGAGCCCGAAGATTCTCCGGTCAGTGAAATCGATATAAATCGCGAGACTTCTTCATACCTGCACACAAAGGGAATTCCTCCTCGCATACAATCGCTGGCAACGGCAATGGCGCATGATGACATGACAATTCTCGAGCGCGTCGAAAGGGTCATGCGGTTTTTGCGCAGCCAGTGCGAATATTCACTTGAGCAGAGAGAGCTGGCAGGAAAGGACCCGGTAGAAGACTTTCTTTTCGAGTCAAAGCAGGGAAGTTGCGAGCATTACGCCAGCGCCATGGCGCTCATACTTCGCTCGATGGGCGTGCCTGCGCGTCCGGTTGGCGGCTACACCATGGGCGAATGGAATGAGATAGGTGGTTTCTACACCATCCGGCAGGGGCATGCTCATGCCTGGGTTGAGGTCTTCTTCCCGAAATCCGGCTGGGTCGCTTTTGATCCAACTCCCCCGACCATGATTACCGGGCCTGAAAGTGAATTCGGCAGATTGCTGCAGACGCTCTGGAATGCTTACGAGGGTTACTGGTTCAGTTATGTGTACAGCTTCGATAACCGTGCGCAGGGGATCGGGTTTCGTCGAATGCTCGAAACTGTTTCAGAAACTTTTGCGTCAGCCAGTTATTACCTTTTAAGCCCGGCTTTGTGGTTGTTCATTGCTTTGGCTGCATTTCTGGCATATCTCGGCAGAAAGAGAATAAAACGGAGTCAGCGCTTTGATCGCTGGATTCCGGACTGGTATCTGGACTGGGCCGAGAGTCTGACTGTATTACGGTCTGACTGGGAGACCCCGGCAGAATTTCATCAGCGACTTCTTGCGCTTGGAATTCTTGAGTCACGGCATCATGAGCGACTCGCCAGACTCGCCGAACTGGTCGATGTAAGTGCGTTTTCCAATGCTTCAGACCATTCCGAAATTTCGAAAGCAGCACGCGCATTGATTTCAGAACTTTCAGGCTCTTCGCCTGCAGGCAAGCCCAAAGACTAAGTGCAGCAGCTTTTTTGGAAATTCCGATTCGCAAGGCCTGATTTCGCCGAAATCCGCTGTACAGAACTTCCTGTCGCCGGGCGCTGTACATAAACATACTGTTGACTTTCGCTGCGGGTTGTATTATAGTAAATGTCTTCTACTTCGACACTAATCTCAGGAGATATACCATGAGCTTTACTTATAATCCTAATAAACGCAAACGTGCAAAAACCCACGGCTTCAGAAAAAGAATGTCGACCGTAAGCGGTCGCAATGTTCTGAAACGGCGCAGATTGCGCGGACGCAAAAGACTGACTGTCTGACCTTATAAGTGGGTAACCCCCAGGACAGTGGCCGGGCAACTTTAAAAGCCCAATCCGAGTTTCAGCGTGTTTTTAAAGAAGGAACGCGCTTTTTCCGGGATGGGCTGGGTTTTTGTGTGCGAAAAGTTTCCGGGATCACTTTCAAGTTTGGTCTTTCAGTTCCCAGGCGCTTTGGCAAGGCAGTTTTCCGTAACAAACTCAGAAGGCGCATCAGGGAAATCATCAGGCACAGCAACTCTCTTCCGGATTCGGCAGAGATGGTTATCTGTGTCAATCGTCCCTGCGCACAATTCTCGTTTGCATCTCTGACGACAGCCTGTGAATGGGCTTTTGCCCGGGTTGCCAGAATTCGCCCGGATGCTAAGGCTGCGTGAACATGCCGCAGCCAGGTGAAGTCGCGCCTGATACAAGCGAATGCTCGTTGCCTGCACTTATTGGATTGCGAATGATCAGACTTTATCAGAGGTTTCTTTCGCCATTTGTCGGTAACTGTTGTCGCTTCAAGCCGAGCTGCTCACATTACACATACGAGGCGATAGCGAAATACGGGTTAATCAAAGGCGGTCTGATGGGTGGCTGGCGAATATGCCGATGTAACCCTTTCTGCAAAGGCGGCGATGATCCGGTAACCTGAAGTCGTCAGAACATACATTCCTGCCGGAGATAAATATAGATGAGAATTATCAGATTTAGAAACTGCCTACATGTCACTCTGCTCGTTTTTTTATTTCTTTTTAGTGCCGCTTTTGCTCTGCATGCGCAGAAAGAAAGTTTGCCAGCGGCCCCTGCTGTTAAGATAGAAGATCTCGATGGAGACGGTTTCACCGATGCCTCTGTCGAGACCGATTTGTTGCGGGTCATTTTCTCAAGCAGAAATGGCAGTCCTTCAGTTCTTTATCTAAAAGGCAAGAGCTTTGAAGAGAACATTTATCCGCCGGCAATACAGGAAATGGGATACAAGCTGCCACCAGAGACCCTCAAGCCATTTGTCGGCAGTCTCAAGGGTATGCAGGAACCCGCCGGCTTCAATATCGAGCTGGAAGAGCAGGCGGTTGACCGTGTCGTCATCAGGGCTACAGCCAATATATCTCTTCTGGCCGCAGAAAACTCCGATGCTGAGAGTCTTACTCTGGTTAAGCGCTATACCATTCACACCAACAGCTATCACTTCAATATCGAATATCTGGTGACCAATCTCAAAGACCAGCTGGTCGCTGTTGGCGACGAACTTTCCGGAGCGCTCAATCTGACTTATGGTCCCGGTCTGTTCATGGATCCATTTGGCCCGTCTTCTCTGATCGGGCTGAAGCCAGGTGCTGTAGAAGCATTCAGCGATGTTACCAAGCTCAATTCGGCTGGTGCAGTTGCCGGAGCGTTCAACGGCATTGGCCTTCGTGACCAGTATTTTTGTGTTCTTCTCGAAAGCGATTCTCAGATCAGAATCAGTGCGAGCGCCTTTGAGGTGACTTCCGAAGACCCAAAAAGAGCGGCTCAGAGCGGCAAGGTCATTTCCTGTCTGCTGCCCTCTTTTAATCTTGGCGCAAGAGAATCGCGCACCTTCAGCTTTAAAGTATATGCCGGGCCTATGCTGCTCGACCATCTCTCACGTATCAACCGTGATCAGGTTTCTGAGTATGGCTTTCTCAGCACGATTCTCTTGAGGGTTCTGCAGTTCTTCTACGGATTGCTGCCAAACTATGGTCTGGCCATTATCCTGCTGACCATAGTTGTAAGGCTGGTTCTGTATCCGTTGACCCTTAAACAGACCAGGTCTATGGCTCAGATGCAGAAGATTCAGCCTATGGTCCAGGATCTCAAAGACCGCTACAAAGATAATCCCCAGAAATTCAACGAAGAAGTGCTGCGACTGTATCAGAAAAACAATGTCAATCCGCTCGGCGGATGCCTGCCGTTGCTGTTGCAGTTGCCTATTCTTATCGCTCTTTACAATACGATACGCATCGCAGTCGAACTGCGTAAAACCCCGTTTTTATGGATTGCAGACCTTTCCAAGGGCGACCCGCTTCTGATTCTGCCGATCGCGATTGCGGCCCTGATGTATTATCAGCAGGGAAAAATGTCGACAGATCCCCAGCAGCAACAGATGATGGCTTTCATGCCAATGTTCATGTTCGTCATCACCTGGTCGCTTCCCGCCGGTTTGCTGGTATACTGGTTTGCCAGCAGCGTTCTCGGCTTAATTCAGCAGTTACAGGCCAACCGTATGTCGGCGGCCCTTTAAGGAGGAGTGAACTTGATGACAAGAACAATTGAAATTACGGCTAAAACAGAACAGGAAGCTCGAGATATCGCCAATGGCGAACTTAACGAAAATGAAGTGATTACCGCTGCCGAAGTCCTTACGGCCCCGGCCCGCGGACTATTCGGCTTCGTCGGCAAACAGGAGTTCAAGATCCGTTTCGTTATTGGCGAAAAGCCGCAGGTTCAACAAAAACGTGAACCGGTTGCAGCCCCTGTTATCCGCGATGAGTCTGGTGAGAGCGATGAAGAAATGCCGGCCAGGCCGCCGCGCCGCGAGAACTCAGAAAATAGTCGCCCTCCGCGTCGTGAGGGTTCTGACAGTGGTCGTCCGCCGCGCCGTGGTGGCAACCGTAATCGTAACGTCGATGGGCGCCGCGGTCGTGGTAATCCCCGCCAGAACGATGAAGATGGTGAAGAATCGGTGAATTTACCCGAGCGCCCTCGTCTCGAGGTTACTCCCGAAATCAAAGCGCATCCCGGATATGATCAGATATTCGAGCTGATTCGTGATGTGGCCGCCAATGTTGGTATTGAAGACCTTGCTATGGTCGATTACGTGCGTGATGGCGCCTGGGTTATCGAAGCTTCCGGAGAAAATGTTTCACAACTGATCGGTAAGCGCGGTCGCACGCTGGATTCGCTGCAGTATCTGATGAACATAATTTTCAACAAGGGTAACGATGACCGCACCAAACTGGTTCTGGACGTTCAGGGCTATCGCGAAAAACGTTACCGCAACCTGATCATGCTTGCCAACCGTATGTGTCGCAAGGCTCTTTCTGCCCGCAAACAGGTTGAACTTGAGCCGATGTCGACTCTCGACCGCCGTACTATTCATCTTGCACTCAAAGACCGCACCGATATCGAAACCTTTTCTAAGGGAACAGAGCCGATGCGTCGGGTCGTTATTTCTCCTCTGAAAAAGCGCAAAGGCAACCAGAACGCCAATTGGCAGCCGGTCGAAGATGACGGCGATTCAGATTTTTCAGAAGAAAAGATCGAGCGCTCCGGCGCGGTTCCAATGTTCATGGAGGAAGATGTCTAAGGTCAGAACCGATACTATTGCAGCGGTGGCGACACCGCCAGGCAGGTCGGCTATCAGTCTTATAAGGGTTAGTGGCCCGGCAGCCTTCGAAGTCCTGAAAAGAATCTTTAAAACAGGGGGAAAGAAAACTTTCCCCCTGCCTCATTGTGCCTATTATGGCTCGATTATTGAGCCAGAATCTGGATTTGTCGCTGACAAGGTGCTGGTGACCACTTTTGTGGCCCCACATTCATATACCGGTGAGAATCTCGCAGAAATATCGACGCATGGTAATATGGTTGTTGTCAGCAAGGTTCTGCAGATAATTTTGCGCAACGGCGCCAGAAGCGCTGATGCGGGAGAATTTACCCGGCGCGCATTTCTTAACGGAAAAATGGATCTGCTTGAGGTCGAGGCCATATCACAACTGCTGTCAGCCGGTTCGATGACTCAGGCGCGTCTTGCTCTCAATCAGCTCGATGGTTTGCCCTCAAATTTTGTCAGCCGCATCAGGACACGGTTGCTCGACCATCTGGTTCAGCTCGAGGCCAGCCTGAATTTTCCTGAAGATGCCATAGAGGCGATAGATGAGCATATTCTCGCCAGAGATCTCAAAAAGATTCTCTCAGAACTGCAGATATTTGCTGAAAATGCGCGCAATGGCAGCATGGTGGCCAGTGGACTCAAGGTTGCGCTGCTTGGGCGCCCGAATTCAGGAAAATCAAGCCTCATGAACTATATGCTTGGCCGCGAGCGCGCCATAGTTACCGATATTGCCGGCACTACCCGCGATACTCTCGAAGAAAGCCTGATGATAGGAAATTATGCAGTCAGGCTTATTGATACTGCCGGCCTGCGCCAGCCCGGTGACCGTATCGAGGCTATAGGTATCGAGCGTACCCGTCAGGCTGTTGATGAATCTTTCGCCCTGATCGGGGTTTTTGACGGGGCCGAGCCACCCGACGCTGATGATCGCCTGGTAATC
>CAZMWO010000159.1:0-5587 GCA_964569565.1 uncultured bacterium
ATCTGCCTGATAATCCGCACATCTTCGTCGATGCTTTCGACGTGACCGGTAACCGACAGGTGCTGTTCGTTCCTCTCAAATTCATCAAATAAGACCGTAGACTGAAAAAAAACGCCAGGGAGGAAACTTCCTGGCGAATTTTTTTAGCACCTTGTGCAAGTTTATGTTATCTTGGAGTTGAGAGTAGAATTGAAATGAATAAACATTCCAGAAAAACCGGCATTACTTTTATTGAAGTCTGCCTGGCATTCCTGATTCTCGGGCTTGTCGCGCTGCCGGTATTTCAATTTCTGACCGGCTCGGTAAAAGAAACCGAGCGGTTCTACACCGAAACAATCGCCATTTCGCGGGCAAAGTTCATCATGGATTCATTGATGTTTCAGATGCCCTGGCAGGCCATTGGCGCTGGCAACCCCTGCTCTTTTGAAGACCACAAGAATGTTGACGGGATCAAGGATTTTATCAGCAGATCGGTGCCGCAGATGTTTGGCAATGGCTGTGAGACAACCGACCCGAATGTATTTAAGGGCGATGGTTTATACACCTGCCGCAAGGGGTTCAGGTTCAGGGCACGTGCCAAAGTCGTCGATCTTGACCAGGATTCATCGGGAGCGCCGATACAGTTTACCATGCAGTTACCGGGCAAGCCGACGCAATATTTTCAAATCAAAGATCTGGTGCCCAAAGACAGCTATGGCAAATTCAATCTCATGAAGAAAATAGTCGTGCAGGTTAAATGGTCGAATATCAAGAATACTGATCCCAACGACGACCCATACGCCAAAAGCGTGTTTCTGGTTGGTTTTAAATCTGATCTGGAAGGTTGAAAATGCGTAAAAAATCAGGTATAGCAGTTGTTCTGGTGCTCTTTTTCGCCTTTTCAATCGCGATCATTTTCTTTTTCATGGCGCATTCAAATACCAACCTGGCTTATCAGAACAAACAGACGCTGTATCAGATGCAGGCCTACTATCTTGCCCATTCCGGCATGCAGCACGCAAAGCTTAAGATACGTCTGCTGCCAAAAGAGTTGTATGAGTTTTTCAAAGCAGACGGCAGCGGGAATCCTCTCGATGACATCGATTCTACCATCCATGTTCAGCTGGCTATGGGTGTTTTTAAAAACGAACAGGAGAGTTACGACCTGTTTGCAACGGGTAAGGCCCCTGACGAAAGCTTTCCCTATGGCGGAAAATACAAAGTGGAAAGCATCGAACTGACCGGTTCGCACAAAAGCATGAAAATGATTCAGGATGGTTACCGGGTAATAGTTAAAGCAGAAGTAGACAGCGGCACCACTAAAAAGTCTTCTGATGAACTGTCTGAAGAAATGATTGTTTCGCGCTTCACGGGGGGAATCTGATGCCCGGATGTCTTGATAAAAAACAGACTCGTGGTGTTACGCTGATCGAAACGATGCTTGCCGTCATTCTGCTGAGTCTTTTGTTCGCTTCAGCCAATAATGTTTTGAGCTATTCACGTCGCGAGACCGAGAAAGGCTTCTGGATTCAACAGGCGATAACCCAGTTGCGCAATGGCACGCGTGCGATCACCGACATGCTCAAAAAGACATCGTATCCGACCACTATCGTCAGAGACAGTTCGGGCAATGAGACCGTCACTTCGTTTAAAGAAAAGCGCGAATACGATATCAGCGGGCGTCTGCGCAAAATGGAAATAAATGACAGCAAAGCCTTTGACATGCACACTATCAGCGATGGAAACATGATCAGGCCTACTTTTCAGGAGCAGACTATCATGTATTTTCCTGCCTGTGAGCCTGAAAAAGATCTTGACAGCGGATACACCGCCGGCGTTCTCAACTGGGTTCAGCTGGTTCTCAAGCCGGGTCCAGACTATTCCACCAGCGGTCTCGGCTCATTGTTCATCATCGAACGTGAAGAAACCTATGATACCAGAGGCTCTGCCGACAGGGTGTACGGTCTGAACGATGAATTTGACGCGTCACAGGCGGTTACCCGTAGCCGTGAGATCGTCAGCGATGTCAATGCAATCGAGGTAAATACATTTGAAATTGAAGAACTCCGTGGTCTTGTCGTTACCAAAGATGGCGATAAATATCCGGTAACCAACAAGAGAATTCTTGTGCAGGTGAATATTACCGTCAGTCATCCAAAAGATAACAAGATCTGGCTGAGTGACCAGTGTTCGGTAATCAATAACGTGCAGGTTGTTAAATTTGCCGGCGGCGAATATCTTGAGCTGCTGCAGGTATATTCTTCAGGTGCCGGTGGCTCGGCGCTGGTAAAATACAACAACACCGATCTCACCGTCTCGATAGGCAGCGCGATCGGCACCTACCGGGTCTCTGCTATCTACCCTGATTCAATTGGCATGAAAGAAACCGGCTCAGAAGTCGAACGTCTGCTGGTGAAACGCCCGGACTGACAGGAAGAGCCCCTCCAGCTTGCATCTGCCGGTGCCACAACGGCGGTTTTGCTGCGCCCGCTGATTTTTTTTTGAGATCAGACAAAAAAAGTCCTTACCAAAATGCCCTGCTCTTACGATAGATAGTGCAAAATCAGTTCGCAGGAAAGGGCCATGAAAGACAAGAGATATTCGATCGATCAGATTCAGAAGATCATTGATATAAGCCCGTCAGAGATTCAAAAGCTGATCAGGCAGAACAGCCATTACCTCAATGTCGCGCGCGAAGAGCGCGGGAATGGCAATAATGAAGTGTTTCTCGATGAAGTGTCGTTTCGCCGGCTTCTGTTCATAAGTCAGCTGGAAAAGGGTGGCGCGCTGAGTTCGGTTGCTGCCTGCGAGCTGATCAGGACACCTGAGCTCGTTGACGTGGCCGATCAGCCCGAAAACGCCTGCGAGAGATTGCTTACTGCGTTTGAAGCTGTTTCCACCGAAGCAGAAACCCTGCAGGTTCAGTTACGGGCTCTGATGCTCAAATATGACCATCTGATCAAGGAACTCAATATTTCGCAGGCGAAAAACATAACGCTCGAAAAAGAGCTCAGCACCCTGCGTAATCGTGAGCTGGCTTTGATGAGCCATCTCAGGCAGAGTGCCGAGAACGAAGAGGAAGACCTCGACGATCAGCTGGTTAACTGACGTCAGGCAGTTCCGCTGCCCGCCAGCTTGTCTTTGATTTTGCGAAGAAGCAGGGTCGCCGTTTCCATGTGTGCTGCCGGATCAAGTCTGGCTGCCGCTTCGGCATGCTTCTGCGATGTTGCGAACTCGCCGGTTTCGAACAGGGCGTTGGCCAGGTTGAAGTGGGCCAGAGCGTAAGTATCGTCGGTTTTGACCGCTTTTTTATACCAGGTTGCGGCCTTGCCAAAGCTGCGCAGAGTCGCATAAGCCACGCCGATATTGTTCATTACTTCAACGTTGTCAGGCTTGAACTGCAGCGCCTTGCGCCAGTAATTGACCGCCATTTTGAGACGGCCTTCGTCACGGGCGATCTGCCCAAGATTGAAGTAGATTTCTGAATCTTCCGGAGAGTATTTCAGGGCCTTTTTCCAGTAACGTCTGGCGTAAAACAGATTGCCCTGAAGGTAATGAGCCAGCGCGTAATTGTAAAGAAGATCAACGTTTTCGGGGAACTTGCGTAGACCATCATGCCAGATGTTTTTGGCTTTGCCGAGAAAACCGGTGTAGGCAAAGGTATTGCCGTAAAGCCTTATAGCAAGCGGATCATTGGGGTTGCCGGCAAGGTATTCCTTGAGCATCGGGCGGGCCTCTTCGTAATTGCCGCTTTCCATGATTTTCTGGATGTGGCCCAGGTCTTGTGTTATTTCTCCCATATAGTATCCTTTCCAGGTTGATTACATTGGCTTTTCAAACGTCATACCGAAAATATAACCGCTCAGCGCACTGAAAACAACTACCAGTGCCAGAAATGTCGCCGCCTTTCGGGTTCCGGTGATTGGCGCCAGCGCGATTATGCTGGGCAGACTCACCGCCGGCCCCGACAACAGCAGGGTCATGGCCGGCCCTGCATGCATTCCGAAATCTTTCAGTGTCGAGACAATTGTCACCCCGACTATTGTACCAAAGTACATCATACTTCCCAGTACCGATGCAACAAAATTTCCACTAAAATCGTTGCTGTCGAAAAATTTCATGAAATTGACCAGGGGAAATGCCGCGGCAAGAAGGCCGCAGAGAAAAATTCCGCCGGCCACCTTGGGAAAAATTATCCAGAACAGGTCATAAGACTTGCGCAGCCATAATTTTATCTCATACTTTTCGAACCATCTGACTGAAATTGCCACCAGAATTGCGACTTCGGCGAGCAAAGTCAGCATTCTAGGCAGCAGATCACCGGTTACCCCGATTTTTAATGCGCCTGAGTATATGGGCGCGTCGAGCACGCCGGTGGCAGTAACCATTATCAGCACCAGCAGAGCGAAGAACATGAACAACTGTGTGTCTGTCCGTTCGCTTTCTTCTTCCATCATGATGACCGTAGATGCTTCAGCCGGCTGTTCTACTTCGCTGCAGAGCAGCTTCATGCCGACACCTATGCCTATGGCGCTGAGCATTACCAGCACGGCACGCCACACAAAAAATTTAGTTCCCAGAAGGGTATAGGTATAAGAAAGGGCTATCAGATTTACCGCCGGCGAAGCCATGAGAAAGGTGAATGCCGGCCCGATACCGGCTCCCTGCTGCATTATTCCGGTAAAAATGGGTATTACTCCGCATGAGCAGACGGTCAGAATGCCGCCAGAGAAGGCCGCAACCGGGTAGGCCACCAGCGGGTTGGCTTTTGCTCCCATCAATCTGGTGATGCGCTGCTTATCAAGAAAAACTGCGATGGCGCCGGCAATGAAAAAAGCCGGTGCCATGCCTGAAATCAGATGAGTGCCAAGGAATTTACCGACCTCGACAAATCCCGGCCATATCCATGTGTCTCTCAATGGCTCAAAGAGCGCTATAAATGATGTGATTATATACTGCAGCATGGTTCAGCCTGTCTGTTAACCCGGTTCAGCTACTGAGTTCCCTTTTTATCCAGCCTTCAACCTTTTCTTTGATAACGGGTTTGCCCATCGAATAAATCTTGTTGCCAAGCGCAACTACCGGCGTGGAAACGACACCAAATTCTTTAACTTCTGGAGTCCCGTTGACCAGGATTCTGCATTCAACCTGGTTCTGGTAGCGTTCGGCGATTTCGCTGACAATCTGCTCGGTTTCGTCGCAGGTGTGGCATTTTGCAGAACTTTTTATCACGGTGACTTTAAGCATGCTGTTCCTTTCAGTTTTTCAGGCCGGGAAACCATTCCTGTAGAAGTATCCGGGAGCGCATTTCCTCAAATACTATTTTGAGTTTCTGTTGTTTTGCATCGAGAGCTGGAAGATTCTGGCCTTCGGCAATATCGGCGGTCAGTTCTGCAATCAATTTTGCGGCATCTTCGCTGCCGGCGCCCCCGGATTCCTGATCTTCTTCATCCCTATTCCTCGAAGCCGTCGTCCACGCCGGCATCGAGATTTCCGGCGCGGCGCTCGGCCCAGTAGGCGCCGCGACCGGGACGCGTCGGGCTCGGGTAATACTCGACGTTCCAGAGAAAGAGGCCCCGGGCCGGGGCGGTAGGGCCCGCGAGGGAGC
>CAZMWO010000159.1:5597-6427 GCA_964569565.1 uncultured bacterium
AAGTTCGGTGGTAAAGCTGGCGGCAGTATCGCGGTCGTTGTTCAGCAGAGCACGCTCGAGGCTGGTGAGATTGGCCGAAGTTGCAATGAACAGCTGTTTTTCATCGCTTACCCCGAAAGCCTCAAAGAACATTCCCATTTTGCTGTTGAGCTCAAGAACCCGGTCATGTGCTTCCATGAAAAGCTTCTCATTTACCAGTCTTCGAATTTCTCCGATACTGCGTGCGGTTTCGCTGGTTTTTGCTGCCCAGCGCAGATCGTTGCGTGCTTCTGGTGGCGGGCTGGTCATGTATTTTTTGGAAAATTCAAGCCAGGATTCCATTACTCTGGCCAGTTCGCTTTCGTAGTCTGTCTTTTCCATGGCTTTCAGCGCCACCCCGAGTGCGGTCAAATCGGTATTGAAGTTTCTGATTACCCGCGAAAACTCACTGCCCGGATTCTGGGCGGTAAGCAGCATTACCAGAGTGTCATCGCAGGCGTATGCCGGCAATGACAAAAATATGGCGAGAAGCAAAACGACCAGCAGACGGGTTACAGTGCTCATCGGTTCAGCCTTTCAGCAGCCAGCATCTGACTTTTTCACCGGCCGGCAGATAATCGGAGCCGGCGGGGTGTAGAAAGAGGATATCGGCGCCTGCCAGGCTCGAGAGCATGTGCGATTCCTGTGATTCAAGCGGTTGTATCTGCAGTCTGCCGTCATTTTCGATGATTCTGCCGCGTTTGAAGAAGTCGCGTTTTGAATCGTTGCTGCTGGGCATGGCAAGCTCGATGTCTAGTCTGAGCCGGTCAGCCGGCAGCCCGAGAATCTGCCTTATGTATGGTCGCACCAGC
>CAZMWO010000159.1:6437-7631 GCA_964569565.1 uncultured bacterium
TTCAAAAGCCACGGCGGTTGAAGTCTGGTTGCCCGGCAGTCCGAATACAGGTTTATCTTTGTAGATGCCAAAGAAAACCGGCTTGCCCGGTTTCATTCTGATGCCATAAAAAACCGGCTTGATGCCAAGTCTGGCGAATACCTGTTTAAAAGGGTCTTTGCGCCCCATCGAAATGCCGCCGCTGGTCACTATGATGTCGCCTGCCGCCGCCGCTTTGTGGAAAAGCTCAAAAGCGTGATCGCCAACATCTTTGGCAATGCCGATTTCAAGGGGCAGCGCGCCGGCTTCTTCTGCCTGGGCACGCAATACTGCGCAGTTTGAATTGCGCACCTGCCAGGGCAGGGGTTTTTCCCACTGCATCAGCACTTCATCACCGGAAGTCAGTATCGCGACCGTCGGTTTTTTTACAACTTTTACCACGACCTGGCCGGCTGTCGACAGCTGGCCGATGACAAAGGGGGTGATCAGGGTTCCGGCTGCGATCATTTTGTCGCCAGTCTTGAGCTCGGAAGCACGTGGACGCACAAAATTACCAGCTTTAACCGGCGCCATGAAGGTTACCCGGTCGCCGTCGCTGCTGACTTTGACATCTTCGACCGGCACCACGCTGTCGGCGCCACGAGGTAACATGCCGCCGGTGGCTATGTAGGCGCAGGAGCCGGCAGGTATCTCGACGATATGGTGCCCGGCATCGACTCCGGCGACTGTCGGCAGAGTTACCGGTTTATCGGCAGAAGCGCCGGCAAGCAGCCCGGCACAAAGGCAATAGCCGTCCATGGCCGAGATGTCTGCGCCAGGATAATCTATGTCGGCGGTTACCTCATCAGCCAGTGCGCGCCCGGTAGAATTTTTAAGCTCGACCGGTTCGCCGGGCAGTCGGCAGATTCGGGCTTGCTCCAGCACCATTTCATGGGCTCTGCTGTAAGTGACGGGTTGCATTTCCGGCAGTTTGTTCATGAGAAAATTCTAACACAGCCCATGCCGCCAGTCCAGGCGTTTTATGGAGTATTGTCGTAAAGATACAGTCTTAGGTGGAATTGCCTATATTGCGTAGATTTGCAGCAACAAAATATGCCTTGCCTACCCGTGCTCTCGACAGGGTCTCAACGCTACAACTTTCACCAGGCGCAGGATATGGTAAATAGCTATGGCTTTGCGTCAATATTGCCTGGCTCGAAGTTTTCGCTTATGAGA
>CAZMWO010000160.1:0-1208 GCA_964569565.1 uncultured bacterium
CAGATTCACTGGCGCCCTGAGCCAGAAGGTTTACTGTCAGAACACAAAACAGCAGCAACGCGATAGTATGCCTGATTAAAATCTGTTTTTTCATTTTTGAACCGTTATTCAGGCATATACAATAACTTTTTCTACCAGTATAAGTAAATAAAAATTTGAATCAACTGCATAACTTGTGTTAAATTACACCGTCACAAATACCCTTAGGCAAATAAACATTGACTTGCCATCAGTGCTTGAATATAATACGTGTCTACTTTGGTCGACCTCAGCAAGGGAGTTTCTGTAAATGAAGAGTAAATATAGTGTCAAAATCATTGTAGTATTAGCAGTATTGTTGTTCTCACTGTTCTATACGCTGCCATCTACAAAAATGTGGGACAACGCGTTCGGCACCATTTCTCCGGCCGAACAACACGCTGTTCCGCAGCGTCTGTTAGAATTCACCGCGGGTGGTGATGGCGAGTCAGCTCTGATCAAATTTCAGGTTGACCGTATGGCAGAGATTTTCAATCTTGCCAAAAACCCGGCGCGCCCCGATGATGTTCTCAACAATGTCGTAGACACTGCCAGAAAAGCCTTTGTCGATATGAATGTCGAGGCTCGCGTCTTCAATCCCGACTACAATGCCGGCAACGTCTCTCTGCGCATCGCAGGCAAGACGAAGGAAGAGGCGCAGGCCCTTCTAGCTACCGCCAACCTTTATTCCAAGCTGCCTCTGGCTTTCACTTCGATTTTTCCGAGATCGCGCATCACTCTTGGTCTTGACCTCAAGGGCGGTATCGATCTGGTTTATCAGGTCGACCTCAACTCGATCCAGGAAAACGACAGCATTACCGATGCCGTCAGTCGCTCGGTCGAAATTATCAGAAACCGCATCGACATGTTCGGTATCGCCGAACCCAGCATCAAGGCCCAGGATGGCAACCGTATCAGAATCCAGCTCCCCGGCGTAAAAGACCCGGAGAGAGTTAAACAGCTGATTCAGAACACTGCCATGCTGCAGTTCCACATGGTCAAAGACCAGGCTCTGACTGCTGCTCAGCTCGAGCCGATCAGTGCTGAAAGTGAAATCGTACTGATGCAGCCGGGAACTCCCCGCCAGCAGGCAATGTGGTTCAAACTGGTTCGCCGCCCAGAAGTTACCGGCCGCGATCTCAAGTTTGCCAAGGTTTCATTCGATGAAATGGGCGCTCCGATCGTTCATC
>CAZMWO010000160.1:1218-7629 GCA_964569565.1 uncultured bacterium
TTGAATTCAACGCCGAGGGCGCAGCAAAGTTCGCCCAGGTTACCGGTTCGCACATTGGTGAGCAGCTGGCCATCGTTCTTGACAACAAAGTTCACAGCGCTCCAGTCATTCAGTCACGTATCACCGGCGGCATGGCCCAGATAACCGGCCGGTTCACCCTTGAAGAAGCCCAGAATCTTGCCATCGTTTTGCGCGCCGGCGCCCTCCCGGCCAGCCTGATTGCTCTCGAAAGCAGAGTGGTAGGACCGACTCTCGGCCAGGAATCGATCAAGGCCGGCTGGAGCGCTGGTGTAATCGGTACACTTCTGGTTCTGCTGTTCATGATGTTTTTCTACAAGTTCTGCGGTTTCCTCGCTGACCTTGCCGTTCTCTTCAACACCCTGATCATTTTTGCCGTTCTCGTATTCTTCGGTGGCACACTGACCCTGCCTGGTATTGCCGGTCTGATTCTGACCGTGGGCATGGCAGTTGACGCCAATGTAATCATATTTGAACGCATCAAGGAAGAATTCCGCTCCGGCAAAACCGTGCGGGCTTCGATCAATGCGGGCTTCGACCGCGCTTTTTCATGTATCATCGACTCGAACGTCACTACCCTGCTGACGGTTGCGATTCTCTACATATTTGGTTCTGGCCCGATCCGCGGCTTTGCCACCACCCTTGGAGTAGGTCTTATCGCTAACGTTTTTACCGCAATAGTGTGCGTAAAACTGGCTCTTGACCTCTACTACAGCGGTGACCGTGCCAAGACTCTCAGCATTTAATCAAGGAAGGGTATAAAGCTATGAATTTTCAGTTCATGAAAAACAGATATACATTTTTTGGGCTCTCAATCACGCTGATCGTGATTTCTATTTTGCTGCTGGTCGTCAAGGGCCTCAATTACGGCATCGACTTCAAGGGCGGCAGCATTCTGCATGTGCGCTTCGTCGATGAATCGAACGAAAGCAAGATAAGAGACAACTTCAGACAGATCGCCAAAGACCGCAGCCTTTATTTCACTGCCGACCAGATTGTCGTTCAGTCGGTAACCGGCGGCCAGAATCGCGAATTCATCATTCAGTATCCAGCCGCCCCAATGGATTCAGCACAGAATGCCGAAATTCACGATCACATTCTCGGCGACCTCAAGCGTCTGGCACCCTTCTCAGACGAAGCTCTCGAAGTTTCGAACGTTGGCCCGACAATCGGTGACGAACTCAAAAAGCAGGGTCTGCAGGCCGCCATTCTTTCGGTAGTCGGCATTCTGCTTTACCTGGCCTATCGCTTCGAATTTCAGTCGGCAACTGGTGCTATCATCGCTCTCGTGCATGACCTTATAATTGTACTCGGCATGATTTCCCTCGTCGGCCTTGAATTCGACGTAACCGTGCTGGCGGCGATTCTCACCCTGCTTGGTTACTCGGTCAACGACTCGATCGTCATTCTCGACCGCATTCGCGAGAATCGCAAGATTACCAAAGAAACAAGTTTCTCCGCAGTAATCGACGCTTCGATCAACCAGACTCTCGGCAGAACGTTGAATACCTCTATCACTACTCTGCTTGCACTTTTTTCGCTGCTGGTTCTTGGTGGTATCTCGATCAAGAGCTTCGCAACGACTCTTACCATCGGTTGTATCGTCGGAACCTACTCTTCGATCTTTATTGCCAGCCCGGTTCTTTTTGAAATGACCGGTGACAAACTTGGCAGAGCCAAGCAGTAAGCCGTTTCCAGAACTTTGCAGGCGCCCGCTCCCGGGCGCCTTTTTAATTGGGGTTAATAGCATGAAAGCAGTTATACAGAGAGTTAAAAGCGCCTGTTTAAGCGTCGAAGGGAAACTGGTATCTGAAATTGGTGCGGGACTGGTCTGCTACCTCGGCGTCGGCAAAGGCGACAACGAAGACGATCTGCGCTGGCTGGTCAAAAAGACAGCCGGTTTGCGCATTTTTCCGGATTCAGAAGGCAAAATGAATCTATCGCTGCTTGACTGCGGCCTTGAAGCCCTGGTTGTCTCACAGTTTACTCTTTTCGGCAATGTCAAAAAAGGCTTCCGGCCAAGTTTCATTGAAGCTGAAGAACCTGAAGCAGCAAGATCGATGTATGAAAAATACTGCAGCGAACTGGCTGCCGCCGGGATAAAAAAAGTCGCAACCGGCATTTTTGCAGCTGATATGCTGATCGAGCAGGCGAACGATGGCCCGGTAACCATTCTGCTGGATTCAAGGCAATCCTGACCGCATTGCCTGCGCGCCAATGTCTCTTGCTGAGCGATCAGAAGCCTGGGAACAGCTTTTTCCTGAGCTTGAGCAGATGTTTGTACCGGTTATTGTTCTCAGGGGTTTCGCCATCTTCGTGCAATTTGAGTTTTAAGCCGGTTTCGACCTTCAGAAAAACTTCCGGGTCGATAAAAATGTAGCCGGGCTTGACCTTATAGGTGAGCGCCAGCTCGAGCAGAAAATCGCGGTCGAATTCTTCGAGGCCTTTCTGAAGCCTGACTGTATCGATAAATTCCATGTCTTTGGCCGGTATCGATTCGAACGGATTGGCTGAAGAGCGCCGGCTGTTAAGAAAAAAGAGAAATATGATGATAGCGCTTACCGGCAGTATCAACATCAGAATAATTTCTGACTCGTAATCAGCTTCGCTGAAAAATTCGCTGAGACTTCGTAAAAACTCACGGCCGCTTATTTTCATTACAATACCTTGAAGCTGAGCTCAGTTACCAGTTTCCGGATTTTGGCGGAAGTATCCTTGCGCAGGGAAGGGAGATATTGCGAAAGCATCTGCGGGTTGATGCGACTGATCGCTTTTACGGCATTGAAACGCAGCAGTTCATCGCGATCATTGAGGAACGGGAAAATATAGTTGAGAAAATTCGCATCGCCGATTTCGCCCATGGCCCAGAGTGCGCTTGCCTTCATGTTTTTGTCTTTGTGAGCCAGCATTTTCTGCAACACCGGAATCAGGTTGAAATTGCCGATTTTCCTGATCCCGACAATGGCGTTGGCGCGGATGCGATTATTGGAATCGTCGAGAAACGGCAGTAACACCTGTATGGCCTGCCGGTCACCAAGTGATGCAATCGCTTCTATTGTATTGGCCCTGACGCGGGGATCAGGGTCGTTGAAAAATCCGATCAGCTGCTTGATCAGTTGCGGGTCGCCCATTACGCCCAATGTCTTAACCACGGCGGCGCGCACCAGCTTTGACGGGTCTTTCATAGCTGCCAGCAGAGCGTCTTTACCCTTGTCATCAAGCTGGATGTTCTCCAGCAGCAGAGCCGCCTGCAGGCGGGTCTGGGGATCGAGAGAAGACAGATCCTGGACAATCTGGTCAGAGAAGCCCTGATCGAGCTTCTGAATGACCTTCGCTGCCAGCTTGCGGGTCTCGGGCTTGAGATTGTTGAAATTGGCCTTGAAGCGTTCTTTACTGAGTTGCGCAATATGACTGAGTGCAAAACTGCGCATCTTTTCGTTGTCGCTGTTGATGAAGCGTACCAGCAAAGGGGCAAGCTGACTTGCAGACAGAATCACCTTGAGGTGCTGCAGAGCATTCAGCGAGACATTCTCGTCAGGGTCAGCAAGCGCTTCGACTGCGTAGTTTCTGAACTGGGCGAAATGCTGCTGACTCATGCAGTTCAGTGCGCCGATGCGAACTTCCGGTGACGGATCCTTGGTCGAGTTTTTAAGAAGTTCGAGAAGCCCGTTTATTTTGCATTCGCTGGCAAATTCTATCGCCGCTACGCGTACGCTGACATCGCTGTCTTTGAGAAATTTTTCGATCGAGATATTGCGGTTGCGGTTTATCAGGTTGCGTTTGAAAAGTTCGCGGTCTTCTTTGTCTGCTATGACTGCCAGCAGCTTAAGGACAATGCGCCAGAGGTTATCGTCAACATTGCCCTGGAGTGCGGTAAGCAGCAGAGATCCAAAAGACGGATCGTTGCTGATCAGCCATTCAAAAAGGTTGAACTGTTCGTCGAACGGCCAGTCTTTCAGAAAGAGGTAAGTCTCATGAAAATTTTTCTGGAACAGTTCGCGAATAAAAGGTCTGACCAGGGCATGCCGGTTGTTAGCCAGTGCGTAGAACAGGCGCCGCGTGAGTTTGCGCTGTTCGTCGGGCAGTTGTTTGTCGCGCATCATGCTCAGGATGGTTTTTTCCCAGGCGTCATAGAGACTGGCCAGCGTGATCCGGTTGGGTTCGTTACGGTCATTCATGCGTTCGAAGGTTTTTTTGATAAGCTGGGCCAGAGCGTTTACCGCCAGCGTTCGCAGATCAGAAGCGCCATCGCGCATCAAAACCAGAACGTTGTCAAAGCAGTAAGGATCAATCTGCTTGAGGAGATCCGGCATTACCCGGTAACGATAGCGGGTGTCGGCAATGTTGCCTACAAACGCGAGTATCTCGCTGCGTGCCTTGCCGAATTGTGGCAGCAGAAGCCGGTCGCAAAGGTCGGCCAGCCCTTCGAACGGGCCCTGTGTAATCTTCTCATTCAAATATGGCAGCAGTTCCTGAACTGAATACTCGCCAAATATCTCGAGCATTTTGTCTTTGCGTGCCTGTGAAGCCTTGCCGTAGAAATCGAGATAGAGCGGAATGAAATCGAGGCGGGCAAATTTTGTCAGGGTGTCGAAATAGAAATCCTTGATTTTCAGGTCAGGATGTGAAAAATTGTCCTTTATATCACTGAACAGATCAAGGTCTTCAAGAATACCGACAATTTCGAAATAAAGCGGCGAATTACGGTCTTCCGGCAGTGCTCTGATAAGAGCTCCCAACGCTTCTTTGCCAAATTCGCCAGTAATGGCCGCCTGAACCTTCTGGCGGATTCCCGGGTCGGGGTCGCCGAGGCAGGATATCATTACATCGAGGCTTTCCTGGGTGCCAAGAGCGGAAAGGGCCTGTAATGCACTTTCTCGCAGCTGAGAATCAGAGCCTTTGAGCAGGGCCTTGAATACCGGCATGGCTTCTTCTATCTGGCGCTTGCCGGCGATGTCAATAAGCGGCAGGATCAGATCGCGCGAGCTTTCGTTAAAGGTTTCAAGCGCGGCAAGAACCATCTGATCGGTTTTGGGATCCTGATGGTCGATCAGCTCATGGAAAGCGGCTTCGCGCGCTTTCGGGTCGGCGCTTTCCAGTTCCTTGAACAGGATTTCGGGGTCTCTGTTTGAATTTCCAAATGGCCAGATCATTGTTGGGGTGGCGGAGTCGGCTTGGCCGAGAGAACGGCCATGACCTCCTTCCTCACATTTTCATCGGGATCGAAGCGCAGCGGTCTGATATAGGGTGCAAGCATCATCGGGTTGTTGGTGATTTTGCCCAGCGCTTTTATGATATTGCGGCGAACATCGGGCTCGGGATCGCGAATCGACTGGATAAGTATCGGGAAGAACCTGCTATCTCTGATTTCTCCGAGGGCGAATGCTGCAGAAGCTCGCATCCAGCGGTCAGGGTGACGCAGCATCTCGATAACTGCTTCGTATATCTGGTAATAGCCGAGTTTCCATAGAGTGATGATGGTATTGGCGCGCACGCGGTTATGATCATCGTGCAGAAGGGGCAGAATCTCTTCGACAAGTGACAGGTCGCCGACGACACCCATTGCTTCGACGGCATTGGCGCGCACGCGGTCATCCTGGTCTTTGAGGAAGCCGACAAGCATGCCGGATACCGATGGCCCGCCAATTTTGCCAAGACCCATGATTACAACTGCGCGCACGTGCGGGTCGGGATCCTGTATGGCGACGATGAGATGGGTCTTGAGCTCGGGCGGTATGAAATCGCAGAGAACTTCGAGAATCTTGGCCGATAGAACGCGGGTGCGCTGATCAGAAGCCGAAAGATCGCGGGTGATATCTTCCATGAACGAGGTGTCCATTCTGATCAGTGAGGTGCCGATGGCCAGCCGGGTTTCTTCGCTCATTTTGTCGAAGCCGGTCATGTATTTGCGGCGGGTGATATGGGCTATTGCCTTGTGGGCAGCCTGTTTAAGCTCGACCACGTTCGAGGCAAGCAGTTTGGTGAGGCTGCTGATGATAGCCGGATGGTCGCGCTCCTTGAGCCTCTCGATCGTTTGCAAAACGATGCTGGCGTCAGAGTCTTTCAACAGATTGAGCAGCATTTCGCAGCCTGCAGCATTTTGAAAATGCGGCAGATCGAGGATTTTAAGGATGTTTTCGCGAACCGAATAGTCGGGGTCGCGCAGCTTGGTTTCGATTATCTGCAGGGCGTTCATCGAGCCGGACTCACCGAGAATCCAGAGAATGCGCGAACGCAGAGCGGGATCCTGGTGGTAGAGCACTTCGGTTACGAAGCGCTGCAGGCGTGGATCCATCATCAGGTTGATTACTTCTGCCTGAACTTTCTGCGGTACCTGCATGAAGTTCTCAAGCAGAAGGGTGTTGAGCGTTTCGATGATGTAGTTTTCGGTCG
>CAZMWO010000161.1:0-7571 GCA_964569565.1 uncultured bacterium
GTTGTTCTGCATGTCATAATTCTTGAAACGCTCGTCGGTTTTGCAGTCCATGCACAGAATTGCCTGGCCGCTTTCGGCAACCTCACCGGCAATACCTTCGCCGAGTTTGAGCTCAAGCCGTGTTTTCGGAGCTCGCTCGCTGTCACTGCCTGATTTGTCGATTTGCCGGAAGCTCTCTACGCGCAGTTTTGTTTTGTCTTCATTGAGCAGCATGATAGAGCCACGTTGTGCCTTGAAAATTTCGATGAGGTGTTCGAGGCAGCCATCGAGGGCCTGCTGGTAGGTGGCAGAAGTGTTGATCAACTGGGTAACGCGATACATGGCGCTGAGCTCGAATACTTTTTTGTGAATGCGGTCGCCCATGTGGTTGAAGCTGCGGGCGAGAAAACCTATTTCATCACTGCTGTCGATGGCGACTCTGGCCGTCAGGTTGCCTTCGCTCATTTCGTTGGCCTTGCGCGCTATCTGAATGACCGGACTGGTCATGCGATAACTGAAATAGGTAGCCATCACAAAGGCAATCAAAGCGAGAAGCAGAGTGAAGTTAAGTGTTTTGCTGCCGATTGAACGCGCAACGGCGTAGACATCACCGGCATTCTGAAAAACGAAAATGCGCAGACCGTATTGCAGTATTGGCAGCGAAATTACGAGCTGCGGCGAAAGCCCGGCTTTTTCGGGCAGCAGGTCGTATGCTCCGCACTGCTTTTCCATGAGTTCGGCGATCAGATCTTTGGGAAAATCAGGCTGTTCAAGTATGTTTTCACCGTTCTGGGTGACAAGAAAGTAGCGGAAATTTGTGCCAAACGTTATTCCCTCCAGTGATTTGCGCAGCTTGAGAAAAGAAATCGTACTGATAATCAGCGGGGAGTCTGGATCATTACCGATCGGAGCTTTTACATGAAATGCCTCGGGCGAAAAAAAGATGCGGTCCGACATGTTGAACAGGAGCTTTTCCGGAACGCTAAGTTCACTTATCGCTTCGCTGTCCGGTTTGGAATGCGACAGCAGGGTGCCGTCAGGACCGCATAATACAATTCTTTCAACGTATTCATAAGCCTGATCGAGTTGCTGAAGAGCCTGCCGCGCCTCAGGACTGCCGGGGTTCTGCAGACGCACATCTTTGGCGAGAAAGCCGGTCAGCTCATCATAACCGCTGACATACTGGTCAACTTCGTATTTTACCTGCTGGAACGCCTGTATATTGCCTTCGATGAGAATATTTCTGGTGATGTCGCCGAGCATGTTAAAAGCATAGCCGCCAAGTGCAAGCAGCGGAATGATTGTCAGTAAAAAAATCGCTGCCCACGCCCGCAGTTTAATGCTCTGAAAAAAACCTATCTTCTCAACTGCGTTGCTGTCTGTAACTTTATTCGTGGCCGGTTGCCGACTGCTGTCGCAAGCTTCTGCCGGACTACCCTCTGCAAATTCGTTCATGTTATTACCTGCCGGATCTTGACTATGATCGACTCAACTGCTGTAGTTTAATAAAAAACATGGCCACAAGTAAAGTTTTTCCGGGCAGTGCCCGAAAAAAGGCCTTATCTGAGCAAACCCTGCCCGCTCATCAGGCGCGTAAAAGCTTGCGCAAACTTTTTGCCACCGCTGTGCTGCCAGGCGATGGTTTCCGGCAGATTCTGCCAGATATCTCTGATTCCAGGAGTGGCGCCCTGCAACAGCAGCAGACGCGTCACGTCGAGATAGTCATCTGATTTCTTTGATGCGCAGGGAAAATGATCGCGGCGATTGCCGGCATAAGCGGCCAGATGCAGGGGCGTCTGCCAGTTTTTGTTAAGACAGTCAGGGTTGGCGAGATGCTGCAGCAGTATGTCGACGGTGCTGTAACAACCATTAGCCGCAGCAAAATGCAGCGCCTGGTTCCCTTCGCTGTCAGCCATGCTGTGGTCTGCCCGCCGGCTGAGCAGAAAAAGCATTATCCTGGGGTAATTATGAAATGCGGCATAGTGTAACGGAGTCAGCCTTTTAAGGCTGTCAGTAGCATTTACCTCGGCTCCGGCATTGATCAGCACGTTGACTATGCGCAGATGTCCGCTGATTACTGCGATATGCAGAGGCGACATGCCGATTTCGTCAGCCATATTGGCAAGCACGCTGTCGCGGGCGAGACTGGCGCGAACCTGCTCGAGTTCGCCTTCTCGTATCAGATCGTGAAAAACGGCAGACTCGACACGCGAACCGTCAATGAGACAGATCAACACTATCATCAGAGCAAAAAGTCGCTTATAAAAACTTAACATGCATTTACACCACACAGAATTAAAGTCTGGTAGAATTATATTAAATAATGCAACAGGGGGAAACAACTATATGCGTAAACTTGCCTGTCTCGTTCTGGTTCTGGTCGCAGCCTCTCTTATGCCGGCATTTGCAGGGCCTGCCTGCGGCTCAATTGACTGCCCGGCTTCGAGTGATGCAAAGATGTCGAACGCCGAAGATAACGCGCTGATACTGCTTGCACAAGGATTCGCTTTCAAGGGCAAGGAATTCAAGACAGTCAAGCTTGGCATCAAGTATGAATCAGCTCGCAAATCAGGCGGCGATACCGAAAAAGGATCAGCAGCAGGAAAACCGGATGGTCATCTCGCCCTCGCCGGATTCAATTACGCACTCAAAATAGTCACCGCCGAAGAAGGGAAAATTGCTGCTGACCTGTTTCGCCCTGCCGACTTCGAAGTGAACAAAGATGAAAAGCAGAAAAAATTGCAGCTGCCGGTCCCGATAGGGCACATGTCGCTGACCAGAAGCCAGCCGAATCCGGGAAATTTTGTGCAGCTTGGCACTTTGCGCATCAATGACGAAGAAACCGCTATGGAAGGCGAATTCGAACTTTATCTCAACGATCTGACGCCACAGGATGCCGGCGACATGAAAGATCTCTAAAATACAATCTGTTTGAGATTTACTGATTCGGCCTTGCCTTTCAGCTGAACCTGCCCGAAGTCATAATAGCGGGCAGTGCCGGCCGGAAGACTGTTAACAAAGGCTTCGCTCCCCAGAAACCTGTCAGCGGGCAGTTCGGCTGCACGGCTGCAGATTCTCGCCGCCGTATTGACCGGGTCGCCGATAATGGTAAAGTCTCTTTGTGAACCAAACCCGAGCAGGCCGGCAATGATCTCGCCGTTATGGACGCCGACTGTCACTGGAAACTTCAAAACACCTGTTCGTTCGGCATCTCTTATTTCGCGCATGACCTGGCCTGCCATGGCGGCGCTGGTCTTTTTTCCTTCCGGGCTGTAGAACCAGGCCAGAACTTTTTCACCCATGATCTTGTCAGCTTCGCCACCGTTGCGGATGATGATACTGCACAGGCAGTCGATATGCTCTCTAACTTCGGCAATAAGTTCCTGATGGCTCATTGTCTGCATAAACAGAGCAAACTGCGGCACTGCCACATACATGACGCTGACTTCGAGATGCAGCCCGGTTTCAGCTTCGCGCAGGCTGTCTGCGTCGCCGGCAATGCGTCTGGCCGCGCTCGAAACCATCTGTCCCATCAGCTCTTTTTCCTGAAGACTGCGGGCAATTGTATTGAAAGTGTTCTGCATCTGGCCAAGTTCATCTTTTCTGTCGTCGATAATGCGGTACTCAAGCTGGCGCGATGCTATCTTTTTTGCGCCGTAAGTCAATGCCAGAATTGGCCCGGTTATATCGTATGATACGAACAGTGTCAATAGAACGATCGCCAGTACTGCCAGACCCAGCAGCGCCAGAAAATGACGTCTCGAACTTTCTATCTCGTCAAGATAATACTGCACAGGAATGAAACCTGTCACAATCATTACTTCGTTCTGGCGACTCCACCTTGCCTCAGCCAGGCATTCTCTGCCGAGAAAGGTCGTTCGCTCGCTGATCGGCATTTTTGTGGCAATCGCCCAGCGGGCATAATATACCGGCGTTGTCTCTATACCACCATTGTGTGACATTTTCAGCGCGCCATATCTGGCCTTGGATTCAGTGAACGGATGATAATGGCTGTTGATGGCGCTGAAAATTCTTTGCATCTGAGAATTGAGGTTGTCGAAGAAAAGCCAGAAAATCAGCAACTCGGGTTTGGCAAGATCTGGCGATGACATCAGGCTGAGCAGGCCATGGCCCGAGGCCATGAAGATGTCGATCTTGAGATCGACTCCGTTGACCAGGGTGAAATATGCATCGCTGCCAAAAAGGTTGCGAAATATCTCGAGTCCCGCATCTTTGGTCATTTCTGCCTTAACGCTTTCGCTTAGCGACTGCTTCTCGTTGGTTCCTTTGTCTTCGGCCGTACCCAGATCGATGAAGATGTTATTGACGAAAAAATCGAGAAAGCGCCTGAACTCATCGCGGTTGACACTTTCTGAGTTGGGTTCGACATAATTATGTTGCCAGCCTTGATTGCTGAATATAAGCATGTCATTATAACGCACCCACGGCCCCTGACTTCTCATTTGCCTTATTATCTCAGCTATTGTGGAATTTAAGGCCGCCGATTCTTCGAGATCCTTCTGGCTGCCTATCCTGTCGATTGCTTCTTTCAGGGTTGCCGACCGGGTTATCTGCTCAAGCACATGCCAGTTGATAAGTTCCTGAAAGAACTGTCGACGCTCGATTCTTTCGAGTTCGCTCAGCATTTTCAGGCGTTCTTCAACCGGCCGCAATTCGATCTGCCCGATGGCATACCATTCATTTACCGTATAGACCGTTGCCAGCGGAACTATCGCTGCCGCAAACAGGCCCAGCCAGAGTTGCCATGCAAATTTCGCTGCAATGCCGGCTTCGTTGTAAACCGCTGCCCGCCATGCCCGCAATGCTGCCAGAGTTAAGATGATGAGCAGAAGGCCGCCAAGCAGGTATTTGATGCTGCTCTGTGACTGAGAAAGTTCTTTGCCAATGAATACGCGATAACTGATGCTGCCGAGCTTAACGGTCGTTGAAATCGTATGCCATCCTTCTATATCAACATTTCCGCTGTTATAGGTAACAGGTTTAACGATAAATGGCCCGGTGCCTGCAACAACCATATTATCGCTGCGCACCAGGGCATAGTCGAGTTGCTGCCGGTTCATCAGGTTTTTCAGCGGTTCCAGCTGGTTTTCATCAGCTGTATTTCTTTCAAAAATGCACAAAATGGCGCCGCTGTTGAGAATGTAATCGACAGATTCGTCAATGTGCGAACGCATGTCTAATCTTGGAACATGCTTAAGCTTGGCTATTTTAGCTTGATTGCGGATCATTAGCGGTTGCCAGTAAAAATATTCATCGACGCCTGACCGCTGAATCGGCACCACCCTGGCATACAATTCCAGGTAGATGTGGCTTATCGCCATGTTTGAACCCATCAGCAGCGGCATCTGTTCCCTGATGGTTGGCAGTTTAGGGCACCCCGAAATGAATATCGATCCGAGCAAAGTCTGTAGAAGTTCGCAGTAGAATGGCTTGAATTCTGTGTTGCCGCTGTAACTGACAAGTTCCCAGCTGGCGTCTGGCTTTGCGGTTTTATTGTCACCAGGTTTGTGTAAAACTGCAAAAATCTTCTGCTTGAGACCGGCTGAGTCGAGCTGCTGTTTGATCTTTGCGGCCTGGTTTCTGGTCTGTTCGACGCTTACACCGGCTTTGTTCCAGTCGATTTCTCTTGCGGTTCTTTCGCAGAGATCGTCGAGATACTGCTCGAGCAGAACTGGTTCGAGGTCAGCCACATGCAGTTTGGAAAGCGCGCTTTCGCACTGCCTGACTGTTTCACGCATTTCACGGTTTTGCGTGTCCCGGTTGGTCGTATAAATTGTCAGCATGCCGGCCAGCGCCGGAAAAACTATGCAGACTGTTCCTGCCAGATAAGCCAGTCTTCGACAGAACGACTGGTTGCGGTCAAACCAGTTTTTCTGAGACTTTTCCTGTTTCTGAACTTTTGTTTTCAGTTTGCCGGATTCAAGAAAGCTGTTCTCAGCAATGTTTATGGCAGCCTTTAAATCGTCGCTTACTACTGATATTCTGAATGCAGACCGGCCTTCGACCTGCTCCTCGATCCATTTGAACTGCCCGGCCGAATTTTGTGATGCAACTTCATTATCGACCAGCAGTGGAAATTCGGGGAATTTTTTGGTTGCGGCCTCGAGCTTTTCTGCTGCTTTAAAGGCGTCGCCAAACATTGCATAATCGAGACGGCTTGCCTTGCTGCCGACTTCACCTGCAATGATACGCCCGGCGGCAAGACCGACTCCGATCCGGTAGCTGAATCTGCCGTCAGATTGTCTTCGCTGGTTGATTTTCTGCAGGCGGAGCAGCATGGCGCAGGCGGCAAGGCTGGCACGCAAAGCTGCCGGATTCGGGTTGTCAGGCTCGTCGATGAATACCGCTTCGATCGCGTCGCCGATGAACTTGTAGATGCGACCACCAAAACCGGTAATGACAGCGGCCATTTCTGCGAAGTGAACGTTGAGCAGCCGGGTAACGGTTTTTGGTTCATATTTTTCACACATGGTCGTAAAATCCCGGATATCCGAAATCATTACGATCCCGGTCAAAGCTTCTGACCTTAGTCTGGTGCCATCAGAGCTGGCAGAAATTGCAGAGAGCGCCTGGTTTGACAGCATTGAGGCGAGTCTCTGTCTTTCTTCGAGCCCTTTAACCATTGCCGAAAATTCGTTGCTGAGAAGGCCTATCTCATCTTTACGCTCGCTGGAGGGGATTTCGGGAAAGAGTCCGGAGTCGATCTGGTCAAGAGAATACTTGACTACTTTGAGAGGCATGACCGCTCTGACGTAGATTGTAACACCGCTGAATATAAGTATGATCAGGCCAAAGACACCGGTCGCGATGAAGCTTGCTACACGAAATCTGTGGGCCATCGTTTTCTCATGATGGTCGAGAGAGGCTATCAGAACGGTATTCGCAAAGTTGCCTGAAACGTAGGCTACTATCGAACGATCCGGCAGCAAGGTTTTTACCATGCCTGACTTCAGGCTAAGCGATGATCTGGCAATCTGGGAGTAATTTTTGAGCAGCTGTGGGGAAATGCTGCGGTCGGTGTCGAGAATCGATTCGACTCCTGCTGATGACTTTCTGAACCCGGCAATATGCATTTCAGGCCAGCTCATGCCTAGTTTTATGGCACTCTGACGAAGCAGCAGCTGGTTCATTTCTGAATCGAGCCAGGATATCATCAGCGTAAAACGGCTTTTACCATTGAGATTGACAAAATCATATATGTATTCGAGATGGCCGCGGCCGATGCTGGTTTTGATGACGCGGTTGCGGAATCTCTCTACCTCATACTCCAGTTCCATACTGTCACGCCTGAATGACTGGCTTGCCGCAACATGACGGGGGTCTTTCTTCTGGTCCGGCAGAACGAGACCAGGCTCATTTTTTTCGGCAAAAAGTCTCAGATTGTTGGTAAACGGAAGCCCATAAAAACCCGCCATCGAGACAAAATCGTCCCGGTTGATGCTTCCTTTTGCTTCGAATCTGGCGTCACCAGCTATGTCATACAGTGCTATGCCTGAGATTGGCACATTTTCCGGATTGGCTGCTACTATGTCACCGATTCTGGCGAATATCTCTTCTGATGCCTCGAGACC
>CAZMWO010000162.1:0-7384 GCA_964569565.1 uncultured bacterium
GCCTTCAGTAAATGTGCCTGCTGCCGGCGCAACACCGCCAGGCGGTGCCACGGCTCCTGAATTACCCGGAACCCAGGCGAGTGAATTCGACAGCGTAAATGATCTGGCTCGTGCCCAGGAACTCTACTATCAGGCTTTTGCTGACTACAACCGTCTGATGGCTGAATCTGGCAGCGATCGCCAGAAGGTTCTGCAGGCCCAGCAGCGAATGCAGCAGGCGAAAGAACGCGTAAAACAGCTGCGTCGCCAGATGCGCTGATTTAACACCAGCAATAAAAAAACCGCTCGTTATGAGCGGTTTTTTTATTGCGGTAATCTCAGCTTTGCCCGGCTTCAGCGGTTTTTTCGCCGCCTTCCAGCTGGTCTTTGTCTTGCTGCTGCTCGGCCGCTGTTCGCTTGCGCAGTGTCGGAAAAAGAATGACGTCGCGTATCGAGGCTGAGTCGGTCAGCAGCATTACCACGCGGTCGATGCCTATGCCAAGGCCACCGGCCGGCGGCATGCCGTATCTGAGGGCGTTGATGTAGTCGGTATCCATCTGATGCGCTTCGTCGTCGCCGGCTTCGCGCTGGTGCAGCTGGTCTTCGAAACGTTTGAGCTGTTCTTCGGGGTCGTTCAGCTCAGAAAAGGCATTGGCCATTTCGCGGCCATAGATGAAGAGCTCGAAGCGATCGACCTTGCTCGGGTCGTCCTTGCTGCCTTTGGCCAGCGGTGAGGTTTCTTTCGGGTAGCTGTAAACGAAAGTCGGGTTCATCAATGTCGATTCAATTTTCTCATCGTAAATTTTGACGATGATCTTGGCCGAACTGTCAGAAGGCTCGATCGGAACATGCAGTTTGTGCGCCTGTGCTGCCGCGAGGTCGCGCGGGCAGTTATAAGAGAGTTCGTTGCAGCCCGAAACTTCTTTAACCAGGTCGAGCAGCTGAACGCGGCGCCAGGGGCGCTTGAAATCAAGAGTCTGACCCTGATAGGGAACCTGAAGATCGGGGTAAATCTTTGCAGCTGCGTGGCAGATGACTTCTTCAGTGAGTTCCATCATGGTTTCCATGTCGCCATAGGCCTGGTAAACTTCCATCATGGTGAATTCGGGGTTGTGCTTGATCGAGATGCCCTCATTGCGGAAATTGCGGTTGATCTCGAAAACTCTTTCGAAACCGCCGACCAGCAGTCTCTTAAGATACAGTTCCGGTGCTATGCGCAGAAAAAGCTGCATGTCGAGAGCGTTGTGATGAGTGATGAACGGCCGCGCTGCGGCGCCGCCGGCCACCGGGTGCATCATCGGAGTTTCGACTTCGAGAAAGCCCTTGCCGGTCATGAATTCTCGAATGCTCTGCACGATCTGGCTGCGCTTGATGAAGGTGTCGCGCACTTCCGGGTTCGACATGAGATCGACGTAGCGATTGCGATAGCGCAGTTCTACATCGGTAAGCCCATGAAATTTTTCGGGCGGTGGCGTAACCGACTTGCTCAGAATGGTTATCTTTTCGGCTCTGATCGACACTTCGCCGGTGCGGGTTCTGAAAGCCGGGCCTTCGATGCCGATGATATCGCCGGCATAGAGTCTTTTCAGCATGGCAAAAGCGTCTTCGCCAATTACATCCTTGCGGATGTAAATCTGAATCTTGCCCGACTGGTCTGCTATGTGAACGAAGGCGGTCTTGCCCTGGTCGCGTTTCGACATGATGCGACCGGCAATTTTAACCGAGCCGGTCGTGAAATGCTCTTTTTCGGCGGCGCCGGCTTCGGCTTCGCAAAAATATGCCTTTGCCTCTTCTGCACTGTGAGTGCGGTCAAAGCGCGAACCGTAGGGGTCGGTTCCTTCTTTGCGCAGATCTTCGATGACCTGCAGTCGCTGTTCCTGGGTCTGGTTGAGTTTCAGTTCTTCCATTGTGCGTATCCCTTCGGTAATGCTGAATAAAAACAGGGGGCGATACAGTTATCTGCAGCCGCCCCCTGAATATGTCTCGATGTGGTCAGAGAATCTTGACATTCACTGCCAGCGGGCCCTTCTCGCCCTCGGAAAGTTCGAATTCGACCTGCTGGCCTTCGCGTAGTGTTTTATAGCCATCGCCAGCGATCTGCTTATAATGAACGAAGATGTCCTGGCCATCAGTGTTTTCAATGAATCCATATCCTTTGACGTTGTCAAACCACTTTACACGACTTTGCATAGATTAACTCCGAAAATGTGATTAATGCTTTAACTTTGCGATACTGCTGCAAAGACCCGCAAACGGCAGTCTAGCATAACCTGCCGTCTTTTGCAAATTCCTGATCAGGTCTGCTGCTGCTGATTTTGCAGGGAAAATCTGCGCATGAGTATGTGCGTGTAAGCGATACTGACTGCGTCAGCCTCGTTGTCGTCTTTAACTTTGATGCGAAACTCATTTTCGATCCAGTGAATGACATCCTGCTTGCTGGCGTTGCCGTAACCGGTAATTGCCATTTTGACCTGACGTGGCGCGTAGAAGAACACGGGCAGATCGCGCTCGGCGGCACATAGTCGGGCAATGCCGCGCAGTTCGCCAAGCGCGATCGGCGTGCGTGGCGATGTCTTTGCCGGCAGAAACACGTCTTCGATGGCAAGCTCTGAAGGCTGGTAGCGCGCAAAAAGCCCGCATAAAACTTCGCGCAGGCGCAGCAGACGTTTTTGCGTGTCGCCCCGAAAAAGGGCGACGCTTTCGCTGAACAGCAATTTTTCGCTGCTGCCGTCGAAAACGCTTACGCCCAGTTTTTGTGCGAGATCAAGCCCGATGACGATATCACTCTTTGTCTTCGTCATCAGATTTCAGCTTCTTCAGGTGCTCCGGGTCAGGAAACAGTATTACCGAAGCGCCGCTAGAAACACCGCCGGCCAGGCCGGCCAGCAGAACCGAGCTGCGGCCGGTATATTCAGCATAGAGCAGCACCGGAAACATGACGCAGAACATGAAAATCATGCGCTTGATCATGTGTGGCGGCAGTCGGCTCATCGGTTAACTCCCGGGGTGGGCGGCCGGCGCGTTCTGTTGCGCTGCCCATGGTTCCTGGAATAGCGGCGTTTGCGATCGGCTCGTTCCGGGGCAGGGGTTCCGTTGCTGTTTGTTCCTGGCGGAACCTTGCGTGGCGGGTTCTGGTTCATATTGACCTGTCGATGCCCTGGTCGGGGCTTCATCGGAGTCTGACCGAGCAGTTCCGCATCGTCTAACTCAGCATCGGTAACAACAACTGTTTCTGCCTGACTTGTTGTTTTATCCTGGCGATGTCGGTCCATTGCCAGGGCGAGCCTTATTGCATCTGTATCTTCGTCGAGATGTCCGCCAAAATTTTCGAAATATCGATGCTTTGATTCATCGCATTCGCCGGGGCGCTTTTTGTCGCGAACATCAACCAGATCGTCACGAATGGCATTCCTGCTTTCGACGAGATTACGCACACTTATTGCCGGTTCGCCCGGTTCGTTACGGTTAACGGGCGCGCTGACTTTTTTACTTATTACCGGCATTTCTGCTTCTTCGCTGTTGCTGGTGTTGTGTCGTTCGACCCGGGGTTCATACGGTGCTGCTTCTTCTTCAACCTGGGGTTGGGGAATATTCAATCTTGCCTGTTGCGGCATTGGCCTGGGTTGGTGTCGTTCGACCGGCGCCTTCGGCGATGGCGCTCTCTGTGCCTGAGGCTGAATCGGTGCTCTTATCGCCTCTTTGCGTGTTTCGGCCATGTGGCGGGCATCGTGAAAGAATGCCTGCGGAAGGAAGGCGTTCAGGTTGAATTCCTGCCCGGGCAGATTGAGTGCTTTTGCCAGCTGATTGCGCAACTGGTAGATGTCTTCGTCGGTCCATTCAATCTGAGGAACCAGATGCTTGAGCTTTTTGGACGCGTTGTCGGTTCTCAGGGATGCGTAATTTCCGGTCATGATTCCCTGGAATATCTTGAGTTCGTCGAGTATTTCAAGCGGGTAGCGGGTTTCCTTTTCGCCTTCGAATCCGCATCTCTCCAAGAGTTGCAGCAGGGTCGAATAGACCGTCATTCTGGCTTTGAGTCCATCTGCGTGCGTTCTGAATTCTTTGAGAAAGATCGATTTGAGATACTCAAACGGCGGTGTTTGACTGAAACAGGCGAGAAATTTGTTCAGCGATCTTTTGTGGCGGTCGGCATCTTTTTTGATTTCATCAGCCAGACTGTTTTCGCGTGAGAAAACAGCCTCAATGATGTCTTCTGGCTTACTGGAATAAGCTTCGGGGGTCTTAAATCTCCGACTCAGAATTTCACCGGTCTTACCTTGATAAATACTTGATAATATTATCAGAAAAAAGTGAATATTGGGATCCATGATCTCGCGCTCGATCCAGCGCCATAGACCCTTGCGTATATATTTGTTGCAGCGTTTATGCATTGTCGAAAGGCACTCATGTACTATTGCTTCCTTCAATGCGAAAAGCAGTTCCTGGGATACACCGTTCGCGGTAATCTGTGGAATGGTGGCGTCTTTTTCCGGGGTGTTCTGGGGCGACTGTTCGCGTCTGTTCTGTTGTCGATTATCAGGGCGATTTCTTTCGGGCTGTTCTTCGCGGGCGGGTTTTGGCGGTTCTTTTACCAGGCTCTCATAAGAGAGCTCGATGATCGGGCAGCGCAGCTTGAGCGGGATGGTGCTGATGCTCTCAGTTCCTTTGCGGATGAGGATTATGGCTTTCTTGATTCTGGCTGCAGTTACCTGGCGTTCCTGTTGAAAAAGCTTGGCCTTGCCGGGCAGAGCATATTTCTGGCCGACGCCGAGGTGAGGCACTGATATGTCGACGATGACGTATTTTTCTTTTTTGCCGTCGCTTGCGCTGAAAACCACGTCTATGTGATCTTTGCCTTCGTCGACTGGTGCGTCAATTTCGCTGATTTTCCAGTCGCCGGCGCCGACTTTCTGTCTGATGCTTTCCAGGGCTTTGCCGGGAAAAGCCTTAAGCCCTTCCTTGATTCTGGCAAATTCTGCATCGCTGTTGTTTTTCTTTGTCAGGGGTTCTGACTTGATACTGTCGTTAGTCACTTGTAAGCTCCATTTTTGTCGAAAGCTACGGTTAAAATCTTTGGCTTTCTGAATTGTCAGTGTGAATTCAGTATGAGTTCACGCTGTTGCTCACGGTATTGCCATGAGACTGTGTTCCGTATGAACAAGAAAAATCATTCAGGCGGGAACAGAGAAAGAAACGATGTGGTGCAGATTCAGAAACGAGGTAGGCTCGACTCTGATATTCTTTGCACCGTGCTGCTTGAGCAGACCAGGCAGGTCATGCTTCAGGGTAAACAGGCCGATTCTGGCAAAAACAGGGTGGAAAATGTCTTCAATTAAACTCATCAGTTTGTTTCTGCTGCAGAGATAATTTACTATAACCACTTTCGCGCCTGGTCTGGCAACTCTGAAGATTTCCCTGACGGCTTTGTCGGGATCGGGGACTACGGTCAATACATAAGCGGCCATGAGATAATCAAATGAATTGTCTCTGAAAGCCATGTTTTGCGCGTCCATTTGAGCAAGTTTTACTGGACAATGACTGAATTCTGCCGCTTTGGTTTTGGCTTCCCGGAGCATGCCATAACTATAATCAAAACCGAGGACCTCTACGTCCGGGGGGTAGTATTCCAGGCTCAGCCCGGTTCCTACTCCGATTTCAAGAACCTGTGCACCACGGGTCGGCTGCAAAAGCTCTATGGCGCGCTGCCTGCCGAACTCGAGGTATGGCTTGCAAATCAGGTCGTAAAGCGAACTGAATCGATCGTATGTCTGTTTGATGCTCTGGGCGGTAATCAATACGCTCTCCGGTAAAATCAGGGCCGCTGCATGTAATCTCACGGTCCACGTAATTGTTTATACCATAGTTCAACCTGACGGTCAAGCATTCACCGTTGCCTGAATATTGTTGCATTAGAACATCACTGATATGGACACCTCCGGCACTCTCTGATATACTCTTGGTTATTCCGGGTTGCACCGGTACATGTTGGCACTTTGAAAAGAAGGATGACAAAATGGTCAGACCTCTGTATCCATTAAAGAACCCACCCGGTAAAAAGTCGGCTCAGCCGGCAGTACCGCTATACAAGAATCCGCATCTCATCGGAGCTGTCTCTCTGGTGATGGTTTTGCTGGTTCTGGTAATATACCATTTCAGTGGTTCTGGTGTGATCGATCCTACTGTTTCGCCTTCATCCGGCAAATCAGAAAAAGGTCTGTTTTCTTTTCTGACCCCTTCGCGTTTTTCTGCCGGTTCGCGTGACCTGCAGAAAAAGCATCAGCAGAATATGGCTAAAATGGGTCTGGCCACAGAAACAGAAGCTCTCAGCCGGCCAGTCGAGGCCAAAGATCTGCGCGAACAGCGCCGGATAATGGCTATTCAAAAATACGAGGCGGCGCGAGAAGTTTCTGACCGCTTTCAGCAGGAACGCGAAGAGCTGCGCCATCGATTGAATTCACCGTCTTCACTGCAGCTGAAAGACGCGGTAATGGCTCTTGAAGACTCAGACAATCTTGGCATCATGAAGCTGGAGCGTCTTCTTGAGGAAAAATTGCACAGCAGTGGTGCTGATCGCAAAGATCTCGATGTTCTTGTGTTCGCCTATGATTCTCTGGCAAGGGTGTATGAGCAGAAAAATATGCCTGAAAAGGCTAAAAATGCCTATCTGAACATGTTTCATCTGATGAAAAAGCAGGCCCCCGATTCACAGGGGCCTGACTGGGATTCAGCGATAAGTAATATCGAGCAGCTTAACCCTCGACCTCGCGGCAACTGAGTATGCAGTTATCATTGAGGGGTATGCTGTGGGACAGAAGTGGCGCAACTTCAGAAACAGGGCGCATGATGACGAAGCGCCTGGTTTCGCGGGGTGCGAGACTGATTTCATTGTGATTGAGTTTTTCGGCCAGTTCTGTGCTGTTGAGCGTCTGGTCGGCAAAGGATGGATATATCTGGAGATGTTTGATTTCGCGATCGGTTGTGTTGACGATGTAGCCGCCAATGTAGATGTTGCTGCGGTCGATTCTGACACCGGTTTTCTTGACCACTACCGGGCCGGGCACAACCTGAGGCAGCCGAACGTATTCTTTGCCAACTTTCTTAAAAGCATAGGCCTTGCCGGGTTTGAAGGCTTCGGTGGTCTTGCGTGCAGCCTGTGCGAACTGGCTGTTAAAAGAAAGCGCCATCAGCGATGCGATTATCAGTCCTAAATGCTTTTTGTTGACTTTCATTTGTTTGACCTCGGTAAATCTTGTTTGCTATAACTATCGGTCGTTTGCGGGAAGGAGTTTACCTGTTTTGAATAATTACTGCGAAATTAAATCACCGTCAGGGAATAAAGGAATCACGCTTGTCGAGATTCTGGTCGCTCTTTCGGTCGCTTCTCTGGTGATGTTGCCCATTATCC
>CAZMWO010000163.1:0-7381 GCA_964569565.1 uncultured bacterium
GCCACCTTTTCGTCAAAAACGAAATCCTGCGGTTTTTTGATCGTTTCCGCAAAAACCCGGTCTTTGTTTGAGTTGTTCACTGACTTGATGCTCTGCTGTGTCTAAGGTTCACAATGTGAATAAAGGTCAGAAACCGCCGCCGGTTCTTCGTGGCGGAGTATAGGGGGTTGCTATGCCACCGCCACCGCTGCTGCCGCCGCTGCCGGTATGGCTGCTGCCGCCACCGCCGGAAGTATTGCCCGATGAGCCGGAACTGGAAGTGCCGGGACCTGAACCACTGGTGCCACTGGAACCGCCGGGATTGGCTGTGCTGCCAGTCGAGTTGCCGCCCGATGTGTTTGCCTGGCCGCCGGCGCTGCCGGGCCCGCCGGAGGTGCCACCCGGCTGGTCGGTTGCGGTGTTGTCGGTGGCATTGCCTGAACTGCCGGTGCCCGGGCCACCGCTGGTGGCAGTTGAATTGCCGCCGGCTTCGCCGCCGCCACCCGGTTTGCAGACTTCGCATTCACAGGTTGGCTTGTTATGCGCCAACAGACCGTTGGCGAAGAAGGTGCGGCCGGGTTCAACCCAAGACAGGTTATAAACTTTAATATTTACGAGTACTGTGTTGAGTGAAACAACCTGGTGCCAGTTCCCGTCGGCCCCAAATATTTCGCTGCCCGCCCGTAATTTCTCGACCGGCATTTTGTAATGCTTCATGGTGAAACCTGGGTCGATAGAGGCCCAGCCGTTTCTGGTATAAAGCGGATGTTCATCGGTAAGCTGCAGAGTTCTGCCGTCAGCGAAGGTCAGGGTGCTCAGATGATCGCGTTCGGGTGATTCAAGAGCCAGCACTTCACCGCTGATCATGGCTCTGGTTGCTTCGTCGAAGGCGGCGACCTTGTCGCCGACAGCGACTTTTTCTATCGCTTTCGAGGTGCCGTCGGCCATCAGAACTTGCGTGCCGGCTGCGAAACAACAGGTCGTGCACTTGCGCGTTGTTGAGTCAGCGCTGTTTTCAGGTGGCGGCGGATCTTCGCGCCATGAATAACTGCCTTCGGTCGGGTCTACTCCGGGTGATCCCGGGGTTGAGTTCCAGGTGCCGCCGGTGTCTATTTCAATAGGTTTGCGGATATTACTGAACTGGCTGTTTACCGGTTCGACTTCGTTGCCGCCATGATTGCTGCTTGTTTCATCGCTGGTCGGCGCAATTTCTGCAACCCGGTAACTTTTTTCGCCGCCGTCAGGAGGGCCGCCGGCAGGCTCAAAATCACGATTCCCGCCGACTGGTGCCGGAATCTGTTTCTTTTCGCCGTTGCTGTGGTTCCAGGTTGGTTCGCCCGGCGGCACACCAGGTGTGCCGGGATTCCATACCCAGGTGCCGCCCGGTCTGGGGCTGGGTGGTTCCGGGGCCGGTTTGGGCAGAGGCCAGTCTATGTGTTCGACTGTTCTGACTTCTTCGCGCGGGCTCTGGGATCCGCTGTCATCGTAATACTTGCGCAGGAAAGACATGAGATCGCCCATTCTGATCGAGAAACCAGATTCTGGATCGACGAAGGTATAGTCTTTGGTATATTTTTCGACGGTTACTCTTACTTTTTTGTCGGGTTTGACAATTTCGATCGAATTCTCGGTTTCGCGGAATACCGCCGGTGAATTCTCGAAATCGCCCTCTTCTATGTCAACGTAGCGTGAAGCATCGGGCAGCTGTGAAAGGCTCTGGATGAATTCGTCAGGGCTGACGTTGAATTGTGGCTGCAGGAGCTTGATGAATTCGCTCTGCTTCATTTTTGGTTCGTAATAGCGGGGATCGACTCTGGGCTTGGTGTTGAGCAGAAATGACAGGTTGAGGTCGCGCAGCCAGTCGACGAGATCAGCCGGGGGCTGGGTTGTGCGCGGGTGGTCAAGTTCGAGATAGGTTTTGTCGAGAGACTTTTCCTTGCGCTCCCAGGTGCCGCCGGGCACCGTAAAGTTCTGGATCATATAGGCAAGAAAAGCGTTTTCGGCGCGATAACGCGTGGTGTTGTTTATGTCGGCAGGGAACTTGCTCAGCAGATCTTCGGCGCTGATCTTTTTGTCGAGCTTGTTGCTGCCGAGATTAGCCAGAGCGCTCTCAAGAGCCGTGTGCGAGACGAAATTCTGCAGAAAGGCATCGGAAAGTCCACTGATATATTGCGAGAGTGCATAACGGTCGTTGCGGTTGAGTATGTTGAGGCCGCGCCAGACTTTTGGGTCGATCTTGGTTACTCTGACCATCTTTTTGAGGGTCCGGCTGTCGGCGGTGCCACCAGCAGTCATGATCGGGCGGCTCAAAACTGCAAAAGTGTCGCCGGCCCGGCAGGTCTGCCCTTCAGCCAGTTTGATTTCGCTGATTTTGCCATTTGTCTGCGGTCGCAGTGGAATCTCGCTACCGGGGTCGCCTGTCGGCGTTAGTATTGCCATTACACTGTTGATATCAACGTTCTGGTTCGCAGCGGCGTTGACTTTCTTTACGACAAAGTCACTGACGTCATTGCCGTTGACCACTGCCGATGTAACTCTGACAGCCGTCGCGCGTGGCGAGCCATATTCGGGGCTCTCATATTCGGATGCGTCGGTTGATCTGCTGTTGAGTGCCGGTTCTGGTGAAAGAATGTAGCGCCCGTAGACAAGAGCCTTTGAACCTTCAAATTCGCCCAGTGCGTAAACATTTATATGATGCAGATACCAGAGCCGCTGCATGCCTCTGACATTGCTGCCGGGAATGGCGTTGGCGACGTCTTCGCAGACGATGGTGACCTTTCCCTCATCAGATCCGAAAGGGTAGAGTTCTTTGACGCCATGCGTAGGATGAACGCCGACCACCTTTTCGTAAGGCTGAAATTCTTTCTGATACCAGCGCTCCTTGCGTAACTCGCTTTCGGCCCAGTCTATGCCGGAAAGCGCAAGCAGTTCGGCTTTGCGCACTGCGCTGATAGCCTTTACATGCTTCATTTCACTCGAAGAGTAACGCAGCAGACTGCTTACTGCCACAAAAAAGACCGAGCCGAGTATGACAGCGACCATAATCGCCGAGCCATGTCTTTTCATATCAGCACCCCCCTCAAAATACATTCATCAGAGCAATCCGGTTGCTTACCGCAAATTCGCGCTGTTCTGCTTCAAAACACAGTTTGTATTCAATTACCGAATTGCCGTGTCTTCTGGCGACAAATTCCTTGATGCTGTTGCCCAGCAACCTGGCATTGGAGAGATAGGACCCTAGAATCTCGTCATAATTGAGCATCATCAGCTGATCTTTTTCGTTTACGAAAATGATCTGAGTCTGGTTGATCGAATTTCGATAAACGATCTGTGAGTGCCATTCACCCGCGTCTGACCCGGCCGGGCGCGGCGGGTAAAGTATGGCCGAGCCAAATTTGATCTCTGATGCTATTTCCTGATCGACGCGTCTGACATCGTGGTATGAATCGAGCCGGTTCATGGTGGTACTTGCCCGGCGTGAATAAGAAAACACCGGTATGATAAAGAGCAGAACCAGGCTCAATACAGCAATGGCCACGAGAATTTCGATAATTGTGAAACCCTTTGTTTTACTATACATATCAGTTCCTTAAATTCCCGGTCTGGTTTTCAGGCGCGAAAGTTCGAAGCTGTGCGGCCTTTTTTCGTCGGCATCATGGTTCCCCCAGCGGAAGACGATCCGCATTGTGTAAAGATCGCCTTCAAGCGAGATATAAGAGGTTGCCTTCAGGTTGCGCAGCATCTCGATATCGGAAAAATAGTCATCGCTGAACAAAAGTGTGACATCGGTTTCACCGAGGTCAGCGGCCGGCAGCTCGCCGAGATAGCTGATTCGGCGTTCGAGGTCGTTGAGATACCAGTTGCAGGCGTTCATGGCCACAGTTGCCCCGCGCAGCAGATTGTGCGAATCGGTTGCTGTCGGTGCCAGCGCTCTTACCGTGTAACCGAAAAGCAGAAAGAAGATGATCATACCGATCATCGCTTCCAGCAGAGAAAAGCCGCTTCGCTGGCGATAGCGGTCCGTTCCGGCGTTATTTTTCCGGTGTGGGTGGAGCAGCATTGTTCCGTTTCCCTGAGATCTGGTCTGTCGGACAAACACCAGACAATTGTCAGATGTCATAAGATCATGATACTACATATACAGACGAGTGTACGGGAGTTTTTGTTGCTAAAATAAAAACTGTCGAAGTACCGACTTCAGCGGCCATGTCGACAGTTTCTTTGCAGGGCTTTCAGTTTTTGCTTTTCTGCAGCCAGTAATCGTTGAATACACAACCGTGATCTGAGTAATCAAGGTCGAAGCCGACTACTTTGCTGACTCCGAAGCGCCATGGGCCTTTGATGAAGTGATAGTCGATCTTGACATCGGGTTTGTTTTTAAAAGTAGTGTTGAGATTGCTGGTTGTGTCTTTCATTCTTTCTGACAGCCATTTTATGCGTTCTGAGCCGGGACGTGAATTGAAGTCTCCCAGCAGTATCACCGGCTCGGTGCTGGCTTCGGCCATTTTCCAGATTTCTTCGATCTGCTTTGTCGATTCGTCGGCCTTGAGGCTCAGATGTGCAACCAGAACTCTGATTCTGCCGGGTTTGCCGAGATCGATGACGGCTTCAAGACAGCCTCTCTGCTCATGCTTTTCGTCAGACCGGTAAAGCTTGTGGTTCTTGTGCGATACGATCGGGTATTTCGAAACAATTGCATTGCCCTGGGTAGCGAGTAACAGGCCTTTTCTGACATTCTGGGCGTAGACATGATGATACCCGAGATATTTGGCAATAAATTTCGGCTGGTTTTTAAAGAGCACGCGCAGATCGCCTTTTGAAATTTCGGTAAAGCCGACTATGTCGATGCGGTTGTTTCTGATCAGCTGTGCTATGCCTTTAAGCTTTGAGGGTTTGCCGATTTCGTTGAGTCCGCCGGTTTCTTCGCCACGAGCATGGGCAATATTATAGCCGGCAACTCTGATGCGGAAGCCCGGGATTTCTTTGATTACCGGCTCAGCTTTGAATTCAGCAGCAGTAGCGCTGCCCTTATCGAGCTGAAGTGGTGCGTCGGCGAACGGCGCTGTCAGAGCAGGTGTCAGGCCGATCGTAATAACAGCTAACAGAGGCAGAACAAAACGCAGAAACTTCATGTTGTACTCCTTACCTACCAGACTTCAACTCATATTATACCGGTTTCTCAGACAAAAGTTTTATCCGACAAAAAAACCGGCGGCGAATTCTAGTAAGTAGAGAAGTATGGATCCTGCGACTGCGCGCATGACGGATGCTTTTGCCCGTCATTCTGCGCGGAGCGGAGCGAAGTCGCAGAATCCATGTTCTGGTTGTGTCGAAAACTTCGTCAGTCGCCGTTTTTGACCGGCTTGCGCATGGCAAAGTAGGCAAGCGTGGCGCACAGCAGCAGAAACGCGATTACACCTTTGCCCTGACTGCCGGGTGCTTCGCCGCCAACGCTGATTTTGCCGTCAGCATCAGAAACGTAGACCTGCTCCCATTTGCCGAGTTCGATGGTTTCTTCGACAAAGTTGCCGCCAAGAGTGGCTTTGAGCTTAAGCGTCTGTGTCTTGGCTTTTTGCATCTGATCGTCGAGTCCTGCTATTTCTGCGTTTTTGGCTTCGATAGCGGCAGAGTCGGGCGGAGTTGCGGCCTGCAATAGACGCAGGGCCGCTCTGGCCTGCGATATCTTTTCGACTATATCGTCAGTTGCCGGATAAACGCCCGGCGATACTTTGTGATAGCTTCCTGAAAGCGGCTGTTCGTTGATTACAACGTTGCTGAGTCTGTTTGAGACGATGTGAATGCCGGGTTTGTTTATGCCCTCAAGCAGTCCGGGGCTTTGTTCTGCAATGCCCATGAGAACCATGATCATTACGCCGGTGAGTGCCGCGCCGGCGATCAGGCCTGACGAATAAAGCACACCGGTTTCGCGCTTTTCTTCAAGATCCGGGTCACTCTTGCGTCTTTCAAGGATCCAGCGGATAATGCCGCCGGCCATGATCGGAACCGACAGCGAAAGCGGCAGGTAGAGGCCTACTGCGAAGGCCAGAGAGTTGATGCCGAGCAGTTCGACGCCGAGAGCGATGAACATGCCACTGATAACCAGATTCCACGGCAGGTTGCCGCCGATGACGCCGTCTACTACCAGCTTCATCAGATTGGCCTGGGGAGCCGGCAGTTCGCCGGTGGTGATCGCATCTTTGAGCAGATACATGACAAAGCCCATGGTGAGGCCGGAAGTAACGACGCCAATGAACTCACCGATCTGCTGGTATCTGGGGGTAGCGCCGATCAGAAAGCCGGTCTTGAGATCCTGCGAGGTGTCGCCGGCGATGGCGGCGGCGATACAGACGAAAGCACCGACGGTCAGCACGGCAATCTTGACGTTTGGCATACCTGCCATGCCGGCAAGTATGAAGATGATGCAGGTCAGCAGAAGCGTGGCGATGGTCATGCCCGAGATCGGGTTCGATGACGAGCCGAGCAGGCCGACGATGCGCGACGACACAGTGACGAAGAAGAAGCCGAAGACTACGATCAGAATACCGGCGATGGCCGACATGCCGAATGAATGAAATATCGTCATGTTGAGAAAAATCGTGGCAGCCAGTGCGAGTATCAGAGATCCGCTGATGATTACGCCCATCGACAGATCGAGATCGGTTCTGACCGTTGTTTCGCTGTCATCTTTTTTGCCGAGGTGCGATAGCCCGGCCTTGAAGCTCGAAATGATGACCGGAATCGATTTGATCAGCGAAAAAATGCCGGCGAAAGCAACGCCGCCGGCGCCGATGTAGCGGATATAGCGCGACCAGATCGAACCCGGGCCCATATCTTTGATGAGACTGCTCAGTTCAGGGTAAATCGGGGCAGAGCAATGTTCGCCGAACAGACAGATCAGCGGAATCAGAACCAGCCAGCCGAAGATACCCCCGCTCAACATGATCGCCGAAATCTGTGGCCCGATGATATAACCGACGCCAAGCAGTTCGGGTGTCACTTCGGCGCCGATCTCGGCACCTTTGAAGCCGGGAATGTGGGTTGCCGGTTCTTTGCTCCACAGGCCGAAAAGGCGATTATGCATAAGTGCCTGGTAGAGCGCTCCGATGCCCATTCCCTGAAAAAGAGTTTTGGCTTTTGAGATATCGCCCTGACCGGCGACGAGAACTTCAGCACAGGCCGTTCCTTCCGGGTATGGCAGCTTGCCGTGTTCCTGCACGATCAGATAGCGGCGCAGCGGAATCATGAACAACACACCGATAGCGCCGCCGACGATGGCGATCACCGTGATTTCAAGCTTCGAGGGCTCGAGGCCCCAGATAAAAAATGCCGGAATGGTGAAGATGACGCCGGCAGCCAAAGATTCGCCGGCTGAGCCGACGGTCTGCACTATGTTGGTTTCAAG
>CAZMWO010000164.1:0-7319 GCA_964569565.1 uncultured bacterium
AACCTGCGAAAAGAAGCAGGGATATGAGCAGTCCGATTTTGATAAAATTACCCAGATTACCTTTCATCTCGGGCACCAGGCCTCCTGATGAGTGATTCCGCGCTGTGAAAGATAGGAATACCAACGGCTTTCAGGGTTGGCCAATCTGGTGCCGATCACGCCTCTTCCCTTGAAAAAGTCGAAATGATACCCCAACAATGCAATCTGTCTTTTTAATTCAGGATCGCCAGTCGTAAATCCACGTTCAAGAGCTTTCTGCAAGTGTTCGTGTACGGGCCAACACTTCCATACCTTAAGTATATCTGAATTTGCGCTAAGTGATAAGGGGGAAAGCAGTAATTGCCAAAAAGAACGGGCTCTTAACAGCAGTATTCTGCTCTCCAGATCAGGATCCAGGCGTGATGTGTATTTTTTTAACCAGTCGTTGCTCCAGGCCAGGGCGGCCATGGGTTCGGCGGCAGGATCGGGATGCCAGCCTCTCTGCAGATAATGCTTGAGTTCAACTGGCTTGAGCTCGCTGAGGCTCTGCCAGTCAGGATTGCTGTTGTGCCGGTCGGCTATGTCTATTGCCACCTGTAGTTCTGTGAGATCCTGGCCTGGTAATTCGGTCTTCAGACGGGACATCTCGTCTCTCCAGATGGTGGCACTTTCTGCCAGGCTCTTGTTGATGCGGTTCGTCACGTTTCTCGTCGATGCTATCGTCTTATAGTAAAGGGCTTTCGACTTGAGAATATGATCTGGCCAGGTGTCTATGAAGCGGGTAAAAATTTCCTCGGCTTCCTGCCAGCGCGCATGGTTAAATGCCCGCGTGCCATCGCTGTATATTTCAGAATCGCTGATTGCAAGGGCTTGCGACGCTATCAGCGCCAGAGCCAGCAATGTTAATTTTTTTGCATATCGCTTCATTAAACAACCTCAATTGTGTAGTAGCAATTTGAATGCCAAAATTCCGGCAGACTCGACGCTGCCGGTTTCATCTTCCGATAGATCTCTTCTCAAGAGAATTGTGTACAAAGTCGGGCTGGCGATATTATCCCTCCCGATATTAATATCGGCATTTCAACTCTGTTATATGAGGCCCGTTGGCTGAATGGGGAAAAGATACCGTCATATATCGATTATTAAATGGTAGTGAATTTTGTGTAAAAAGTGCACGCATTTGGCTGACAGATAATTAATAGGCGTTTTGGGTGTGTAAAAAAAGCACCACGCAGATGTGGTGCTTTGGTAGGGGTTGTTTGAAAATGGTTATCCGGGTATGGCCTTCAGGGCGCGCCTAAGCAGGACGCCGGCCATTTTTTTCCGGTAGGCGCTGGTGGAGCGGAGGTCGCTGATTGGCTTTGCTGTGTTCATGGCAAACTCTGCCGCTTTGTCTATGGCTTCTTCGCTCAGGGCCTTGCAGTTTTCGAGGTATTCTTCGGCTTCGCGGCAACGCAGAACGGTTGGGGCGACAGAACCCATGGCGATGCGCCAGTGATCGCGACCATCGTTCCAGGTGGATACCGCCAGGTTAATTTTTGAAATCGCGTGCGCTCTGCGCTCACCAAGTTTAAGGAACTCTCCGCGAGTTTTCCTGAGAAGGAGAGAAAATCCCTCAATTAATTCCCCTGCTTCCAGTTTTGTCTTGCCGGGACTGAGGAAAAATTCTTCGATTGGCAGTTTGCGGGTTCCATTGCAGCCGGTAATCAGCACTCTTGCTTCCAGGGTGAACAGAGCCGGAATAGTATCACCGGCAGGAGAAGCGTTGGCAACGTTGCCGCCGATGGTGGCGCTGTTTCGAATCTGCAGGGCGCCTACGGTAGAGGCGGCTTTAACCAGTGTCGGAAAATAATCCTGCATCAGGCGGTCGCTGATGATCTGGTTCATGGTGCAGCCGCTGCCGATGATTACGCGGTTCTCGTCGGTTCGAATCAGATTGAGTGGAGCCAGGTCGCCAATATCGACGAGGCCCTCCAGGTTGGGGTAGAGGCCGTTGCGGATTTTTACGACCAGGTCGCTGCCGCCGGCAACGGCCATGAACCCCGGGTTTTTCAGCGCTTCGCAGGCCGCCTGAACATTTGCTGGTCTGATGAACTGCAGGTTATTCATTGGCTTTCGTCCTTTCGGCAGCTTTTTTTACGGCGGCTTCAATTTTGCGGTAGCCGGTGCAGCGGCAGATGTTGCCGGAAAGAGCCTGTTTGATCGCGTGTTCATCAGGCATCGCGTTCTGTTTGAGCAGATGATAACTGGCAAGTGTCATGCCGGGAATGCAGAATCCGCACTGAACAGCGCCTTCTTCAACATAGGCGTTCTGGATGTTCTGCATCAGCTTGTCGTCGTTGAACCCTTCAATGCTTATTACTCTGTCGGCTGGCTTCAGGGTTGCTGCCAGTTTGAGGCAGCTGTTGATCGGATGGTCGTTGAGCATGACTGAGCAGGCGCCGCATTCGCCTTTTCCGCAGCCTTCTTTGGCGGCTGTCAGTCTGAAGTTCCGGCGCAGCATTTCGAGCAGGGTGAGCTGCGGTGAAACCTCGGTTTCGACCTTGCTGCCGTTGAGGTAGAAGCTGATTTTGATCAGGTTTTTACTCATGGTTTTCTCCTTTGGAACCGCCGCTGATAGCGCCGTAAGACTTGAAATCGACGTTTTCGTTGATCGCCTGATTCAGCGACTCGCGGCTCTTTTCGAGCAGGCCGGCTCCGTGTGTGGCATCGACAGGGTAGGCTGCCGAGCCGATGAACATTTTCAGATCAGTGCTGCTAATAAAATCAAACTTTTCGTTCTGTTTTGCAAATGTTTTTTGCACTCTTCGCGCAACTATCTCGGCTACATCGGCGCTGGTTTCGGTAAGAATGGCAAGAAACTCGCCCTCGTTCTTTCCGCAGAACATCAGGTCGAGCCGGCGCAGAGACTGCTTGAGGGCTGATGCCGCACTGCGTGCAATCTGCTGCGAGTTCTCGCTGCTCAGGCTGCTGAAGCCGCGTATCGAAATGGTAAACAGGCTCATTTCCTGCTTGTAGCGCTCAGAACGCTCGACTTCAGTTTCAAACGAATCGGCGAAACATTCGAACAGGAACAGGCCGGTGGATTTATCTTTGTAGCGCCCGTCGCCGGCATTGCCTGCGTTATCGACAAGTGTCAGCAGTGTTTCAAGGAAGAGTGCCGTGCTGGTCAGCGGAATCGGCGGTGCCTTGTGGGCCTCACGGCTTGAGAAAACGCAAAGGGCCAGTCGGTTCTGATTCAAGGTAAGGGGAAGAGCCGTCAGTTCAAGGCGTATCAGCGAAGATTTGAATGAAATCGGGCGATTGCCGCCACCTGTTTTGCCAACTTCTTCCTCGCCAAGTGAACCTGGAAACTTGATAAAAACTGCATTCTCGCGGTTGATGAAGCGGCTGCCGTTAAGCGCGGCCGGTAACTCGCCGGCACCAGCTACCTGGCGGCACTGGGCGTTTTCGAGCAGATAGAGGGTAACCGAATCGCTGCCGCATATTTCGCGCAGACGAACCAGCGCACGGTTAAGCAGATTTTCGTCAATCGCCGGAGAATTGCGCAAAACGCTGCGCAGCTCGTTGAGGTTGCGCATTTTCTGGCTCTTTTCTTTTTGCTGTCTGCCGCGGACCTTGACCGGTCGCCCGCCGCCCAGGATGACTTCGCGGAAGATAAGTATGGTATTGATCAGTACAATGATCAGCAGAAGATTGGGAAACCTGAGGCTGACGTCCCATACCGGCTGGCGGTTCCACAGGCCGATGAGCAGAACACCTACTATGACCAGGTTGGCGAAAAGATATGAATTCAGGTTTATTCGCTTGCGTTCTTTCAACTTCTTTTCCCGTTCCGGGTGTTGACACCCTATGCAAGTTTGCATCTTGACTTACTTCTGTCTGCTGTACTATGCTGCAACCGGATACATTATACACAGGCTTGCCGGCAGGTGCAATTATTTGCCGCGGCGGCGGGTCGGTTTCAGGAATAATTGATCAGATGATGGCAACAGCCACACAGAATATGACGAAGGGCGAGCCGTTCGAAAGGTTTTTTTCTGAACTGGCGCTCCCCGGGCGCACAGGCCTCGATGGCTGTACTGGCGCTCTGGCGGCTATCTGCCTGGCTGGAATGGCGCAGCATGCCGGAGTGACTCTTTTTATCTGTGCCGACGCCGAGCGCGCAAAAAACCTCGAAAAGCAGGTTGCCACCTGGCTGGGTTCGCGCAGCGGCCGTGTTATCTGCATGCTGCCTGAACGTGCTTCGATTTACGATCAGACGGCAGCTGACCCCGAGGTGATGTGGCGGCGTCTTTCGGCGATGGCCGCCGAAATGAACAGCGGCGCTCTGATAATTGCGCCGTTGAGTGTGGTGCTTGAACGTTTTTTTTCGCCCGAGCGCTGGCTGGCGGCCTGCTTTGAGGTTCGTTCAGATTCTGCCGTCAGTCGCGACGAGCTGATTGCCAGGCTGGTGCAGGCCGGTTATACGCGCACCAGTGTGGTCGAGGAGCGTGGCACTTTTGCCGTGCGCGGCAGTCTGCTCGACCTGTTTCCGCCAGATGCCGAGTTTCCGGCGAGACTTGATTTTTTCGGCGATGGCCTTGAATCTATCAAACTTTTCGCGCCGGCAACGCAGCGATCGTTTGATAAACGTGAACGTCTGACAGTTATACCGGTAAACGAGTTCGTCGTCGATTCGGCTGATTTGCAGAAACTGAGCCAAAGCATCGCCGAAGAGTTTTCCGGGCTCGATGAGCGCCGCGCCAGTCTGTTGCAGCGTCGCCACGAGCACCTGCAATCCCACGCCGATTCGCGCGATTACAAGGAACTTAAACCTTTTGTCGAAAAAGGCAGCGGTTATCTCTGGGATTTCTGGAAAAATTGCCGCATCGTCGTTGAAGAACCTGATCAGACAGCGGCGCTGGCCGAAGAAATCTATACGCGCTTTGACAGTCAGTTTGCGCAGCTGAATGACCTGACGCCGCTGCGTCCGCCGCAGTATTATTATCATCGCCCGCAATCAGTTCTGGAAGGTCTGAGTGAACGGGGTTTCTGTCGCTTCAGCCGTTTTGGCGCGAGAGAAGATGGTGTTTTTGCGGGTATCGAGCAGCATCCACCCCCTTCGGATTCTTCGCGCGAAACTCTGCTCAAGGAACTGCGTCAGCTGCTCGAGGCCGGCTGGTCAGTTGCCATTGTCATCGAAGACGAACAGCGGCTGCATAATCTGCGCGGTCTGCTGGGCGAGCGTAATATACGCATTCATTCTTCCGCGCGTCCATTCGGGGTGAAGACGGCTTCGGTTCTTTTTGTTAATGGCAGTTGCAGCCGCGGTTTCAAAGACTATCGCCGTCGTATAGCCGTTTTTTCCGAAGAAGATATCTATCTCGGTCCGGCGCGCGAAGCAAAACCGCGGCGCGCCACTTCTCAGCAGAACCTGCTCAGTCTGCAGCAGATGGTGCCGGGCGATATCGTCGTGCATGCCGATCATGGTGTCGCCGAGTTCCGCGGCATACAGACCATGACCGCTGCCGGTCGCACGCGCGAATACATTCTGCTGCAGTATGCCGGCACCGACAAGCTTTATGTGCCAACCGACCAGGTTCACAAGGTCACCAGATACCTTGGCGTTGAAGGCTTTGTGCCCAGAATTCACAGTCTGAATTCAAAAGTATGGGCCGGACAGAAGAGCCGTGTCAGCAAGAATGTCGAAATGATCGCGCGTGAGTTGCTCGAACTTTATGCTACGCGCCTCGCCAGCAGCGGCTTCGCTTTTTCGCCTGACTGCGATATGCAGCAGCAGATGGAAGAGCGCTTTCCCTTCAGCGAAACGCCCGATCAGTATAAGGCGATCGTAGCGACCAAGCAGGACATGGAAAGTGCAGTGCCGATGGATCGCCTTATCTGCGGCGATGTTGGTTACGGCAAGACCGAAGTAGCCATGCGCGCTGCATTTAAAGCCGTATGCTCGGGTAAACAGGTCGCCATTCTGGCGCCGACGACGCTGCTGGCCTTTCAGCACTTTCAGACGCTGCAGAACCGGTTCGAAGGGTTTCCGGTAACTGTCGACATGGTCAGTCGTCTACGCAAGCCGGCTGAGCAGAAAGAGACTCTAAAGCGTGCCAGAGCCGGGACTCTCGACATACTGGTCGGCACCCATCGAATTCTCTCTTCTGACATTGCGTTTCGCGATCTCGGTCTGCTGATCATAGATGAAGAGCAGCGTTTCGGTGTAAAGCACAAAGAGAAGCTCAAACAGCTGAAAAGTCAGATCGATGTGCTGACGCTCACGGCAACACCGATTCCGAGAACCATGCAGATGGCGATGTCGGGTATCAGGCAGATCAGCGTCATCGACACGCCGCCGGCCGACCGGCGCCCGGTGCAAACTTATGTTGCGCCTTTCGATGCCGCCTGGGTCAAACGTGCCATTATCGAAGAACTGAAACGTGGCGGCCAGATTTATTACGTATTCAATCGTGTCGAGTTTATCGAGCAGAAGGTGCAGTTTCTGCGTGAACTGGTTCCGGAAGCGCGCATTGCCGTCGCGCACGGTCAGATGCCGGAAGAGCGTGTTGAAAAAACCATGCTCGAATTCATTCAGCGCAAGCACGATCTGCTGCTGGCAACGACCATCATCGAATCAGGTCTGGATATCCCCAATGTCAACACGCTTATCGTCGATGAAGCTGAGCGTCTGGGTCTGTCGCAGATGTATCAGTTGCGTGGTCGGGTCGGGCGCTCGGCGCGCCAGGCCTGGGCATATTTTTTCTATTCGAAGGGGCGCAAACTGACGAAAGAAGCGACCGAACGACTGGAAACCATCGAAGAGCACACAGCTCTGGGTTCCGGCTTCAAGATCGCGTTGCGCGACCTGCAGATCCGCGGAGCCGGCAACATTCTTGGCGAGTCGCAGAGCGGCCATATTTCGAGCATCGGTTTTTCTCTGTATATGGAACTGTTGGAAGAAGCTGTGACCCGCCTGAAGAGCGGCAAAAAGGAAGTTGCCAGGGTCGATTCTGCGATAGAAATTCCGGTTACCGCCTATTTTCCGACATTTTACATCGCTGATGAAGAGACCAGGGTCGAATTGTATTCGCGCCTGGCACGCTGCAACAATGCCAGTGTGCTCGACGAGATTCGCGATGAATGCGAAGACCGCTTTGGCAGGCTTCCCGAAGAGGCGAAGGCGTTGTTCGTCATCAGTCGCCTGCGCATTCTCGCGGCCTATGCCGGAGTTAAAAAGATTACCAGAGTTATCAATCATCTGCGTTTCGAATTTGCCGCCGCGCGTCTGCCTGATATCGGGCGCCTTTTCCAACAGGGCGGCGATGTTTTGAACCAGATTTATTTTGAGCCGA
>CAZMWO010000165.1:0-7311 GCA_964569565.1 uncultured bacterium
TTTCGCCGAGTGACGGCTTGTTCAAAAGTAGAAGTCTGAGGCAGGTCTTGCCTCTTGGCGCTCTTGCCCAGATATAAAGTGTGTCGAGCAGAGCGGTCACTCTCACATTGCGATCTTCCGAGTAAAGATTCGGCAGAATCTCGGTAAGATCGCGTTTGCGCAAGATATAGCGCTGGCTGAATTTTCCGCTGCCTTCGATCAGGCCGGCCACGGCATCAGACCAGAATTTAGCCTGAACTATGCTTGGAACCCCGATGAGATTGCCGACGTCGGCAAAAACTGTTGCAATAGGCCATGACAGCACCGAACGGAAAAAGTTGGCTTTGATGACGCTGCGGTCAAAGTTGCGCAGGCGGTTGTGCAGCGAGATGTAAAGCCCGTTGGCAAAGCAGATACACAAGAATTTGCCGCTCTCATACATCATTCCCGACTTCAGCCATGGCCAGAGCACATCGAAGTTGTTTTTGACCAGGCCCATGACCGGCACGCTGAATCCTGTCCAGAAAAGAGACTGGTATGCATTGTCGAAGTTTATATTGTGCAGGCGCCAGCGCTTGAAGTCGGTTCCGGATGACGCAATCAGATCGACGAGAACGTTTCGGCTGAAAGTGATTACGAACCAGAGCGCTGCGAACATCGCGCCGATCACAAAATGATCGCTGAACTGATACAGTGCCATCCAGTAAAGCGCGACCGCAAAGCCGATCGACAGACGGTAAAGGTTCTTCAGGTCAGGGTTGAGATAGCGCCAGAAACGTTTCAGAGTGATCAACTCGATGACTCTTTCATCGCCGATCTGATTGAGAAGTGGCGGTAACTGCTTGCCCATGCAGATGACGGTTTCCTGATCGCATTCGTCATGCGACTTCTCGTTTGTCCATTTGCCCTGATTCAGAATCAGGTTGCCGATGGGTCTGGGCAGAACGAAATGCTTGTCGAGAAAATCCTTCTTTATGCCCGGCGAAAGCTTTGACGAACGAATGAAGCCCATACCTGGAATCAACTTGTTGCGACCGCTCGAATCGCTGCCGCAGGTGGGAATGATCGCGCGATTCTGCGCCTCCAGGCAGGCTTTCTGCACCAACGCAGCCTCGATGTCTGATATTTCCTGCTGCTCGAGAAACTCAAGCAGTTCAGCGGCTGGCCGGTTGTTGAGATAAAACAGAAATTTGTTGAAGACAATGAGGTCAGAAGGATTCCGGCCCGCGCTGTCGCGCAGATTCATGGTTTCGATGTGAGTGATGTAATGAACATACTCGATGACATGCTTGATCGCATTCTTCAGGCCGATGCTGACCGGATGCTGAAAGACGACTTTTCCCGGCAGGCTGCGCAAAGAGTTTAGCAGCGGCAGTTCGTCGTCGAATGCGCTGTCGTAATCGACTGAATTGCGCGATGCCAGATATTTGGCGGCGAGATCGGAGCGCGACAGATGTATGTATGTCTGGCGGCATTCGTGATAGCGGGTGTGAACCGCGTCAAGCTCCCACTGGCTGAAGATGCCATTATGAAAGCGTTTTTCGGCCGACATTACCTGAGCTTTGAAAAACAGCACCCGGTTGAGAAACACCTTTTTGAAGCGTTCATACAGCAGTTCGCTGAGATGTTCGCGAGACGGCTGCCCGAATGCTACGATTTTGTGAAGTTCCTGTTCGGTCAGCGGCGCGAACCAGCATGCGCTGTCGTTACTGAATTCTTCGTTGAGCTTGGGGAGGTGAACTTCATTGAACTGCTTCAAGACCGAAATGATGCACTTGTAGCGGTTTTCGACATTTTTCTGCAGGCCTTCTCTGAAGCTGGTGAGGCCTTCCTGGTGATCTTTCAAGAATGCCAGCAAATCGCGACTTCGCCGGAAAAGCGGCGGCACATAAAGATAATGTCTGCGGTTGCCACCGGGCCCGACACTGAAATCAAAGCCGATTTCAACTGTGATTCCTAGAATCTCACCGGCTGAGATGGCTTCGCTGATCATATTTTCATCGTCAAGCGAGTTGTATAGCAGAATGATGCGCGAAAGTCCCTTGACGAAGGCATCGATCAACACTCTGGTCGGCGTTTTCCGCCCCTCGGTTGTCGAATCGTGAACGTGGTCATCCCAGCCAAGGTCAAGACTTTTAAGAGGCTTGCCTTCTTCGGGAACTTCAATCAGGCCGTTGTCTTTGAGAAAGCCGCGGATGACTGCTTCCTGGCCAAATGACGCGTGCCCGAAGTCGGCCATCAATTCCATCTGCCGGCGCCGGTCTCCATGCGCCTTTACCGCCTCTTTTATCAGGAAAATCTGCACTCTGGCCGTGTTGATCGGCATGGTTACGGTCTTGGCATGCATCGACTGCTCTATCAGTGTGTGCAGAGCCAGCAGGCGTAGCTGATGGCAGTCGGGACTGTGCAGTTTGGCGATTATGATATAAGCTTCGGCCATACTCAGGCGCCGCCGCGCAAATTCTCGGCAGAACCCGCCAGGATGTGAGTTGAAGCGGTGTCCGAGTCGGACTGGCGGCTCTTCGAGCGTCTGGTTAAGCTTGTCGACTATCGAGCTTATCTCTTTGTTGAAGCTTAACAGATGGACGAGGTCGTTGAGATATCTCTTACCTTTTGCCAGTAATTTGTGTGTCATGTGCTTATTGTCTGGATTTTCTAAAACCGGTATACGAAAAAACTGCAGCCCACCGCGCAGGCAACAGCAGTTTCATTTATCTCAAATATTATAACTCCCGGGATACTGCTGTGCAACTTTTCACTTCACTTTTCACGGCAAACGCATTAAAATGTGAGCAAAGATCAACAAAGGGCGCAGGCGGGCATCTCATAAGCGTAAGCTTGTGAGCCGAGCACATTTTGACTCAAAGGCTCCAGCAATCGAGAAGTCGATGAGGCGAATCGCTGGAGCGTTGAGATCCCGCCGAGAGCCCGGGTTATTGAATGAAATTCTGGTATTCAATGTATTAAATTCATTCACTTTTGAAGTTTTGTGCGTTTGCCCTGCTTCACTTTTCACGGCAAACGCCACTTTTCCATGATCAGATACTGCTGACAGGTTTACCCTGGATTTTCTGCGTCATTTTGATAGTGAAGTTGCAGGCGGGTTTACCTGTTGGCGCTGTTGTGCTAGACTTGCCGCCATGGAAAACCAACGACAAAATGCTGGAACAAGCCGCAGTCAGCTGATGCAGGTCAGCCAGGCCGGCATCTTTCTGGCCGTGCTGCTGGCGGTGCAGCTGGTCGGACTGCCAAACCCGGTGACTGGCACAATAGTAAATGCACTGCTGCTTTTTGTGCTGCTGCGCCTTGGCGTCAGATATGCGCTGATGCTTGGCATTCTCAGCCCGATCGGCGGCATAGTTTCGGGGCATCTGCCGGCGCCGCTTTACCCGGTGCTGCCGGTTATCATGACCGGCAATCTGCTGATGCTCGCCGGCTATTTTATACTGCAGCGCTTTCCGGCACCGGTTCGCTACAGCGTGCCGGCGCTGGCCAAAGCTGTTCTTATCTGGGGTGCCGGCAGCATGATCGTGAGTTTCCTCAAACTCGGCGATAAAGTGCAGTGGCTGTTCATGCCAGTTGCAACCATACAGTTCTTCACCGCTGCCATTGGCATGTTCGTCGGCGAAAAGTTTTATAACGCCGTAAGCCAGCATGACAAGGCCGCAGCCGGCAACTGAAAAGCCGGTTGCTGCCAGCTCCGCCCTGATTTGGCGGACTTTCCGAAAAGTGCTAAAATATCATCACAGTTGTAAATGGAATGCCACTAAGTTAAGCCGAATGTTTCTGCGAATCGTGCTCGTGATCGGTGTTCGTAATCGTCATCGATAAGGTAGTCGACTTTTCGATTACGATTACCGCTTTGCTGATTACGAACACCACTTAGCTGAGCACGGATATAAATGACGAAGGTAAAGTCTTATCTTAGTTCCATTCGTTGTAAATGTTTATCAATAGAGATACAGCATCAGGAAAGGAAACATTGAAATGCATTTGCAGGACGAGAAGTTGCAGTCATCAGCTTTAAAGGCGAATCTGGCGCGAACTGCCGCGGTTGTTGAGGTGCCTGAGCGCTTCAATGTGCTTCTGCAGTCGGTCGAAGATTACTACGGCGTTCACAAAAGAGTGCAGGATCTGCTTGTCGAGCTGCATCACCCCTTCGTTAACTACGATTATGTTATCGATAATGTCAAAGCCTTTGCCATAAATGACTTTCACAAGATCAATCAGCATGCAAAAGCCGGAGAAGCCTTGCAGTGTGTTTTCGACATCTTTTTCTCCGTTATCGAGGCCGATGTTAACGAACGAATACGTGACCGGGCGCTCAAATTCATGCTCGACTTCGTCGATACCTTCGTCTCTGAAAGCGGCGAACATCGGCAACGCAATCAGGCGCTGCTCGCATCCGTTTTCACTCGGCTGACAGCATCTTCGGCTCAGAAAAACTATTCGCTCAAGAAGTGCTCATCGCACGCACGCGCCCTGCTTATGCAGTCAGGTCAGCAACTTTGTCAGCTCAGCAGTTTTGTCGGCTTTTTGCAGACGGCTTTCTCTCATAACTATCAATACTGGCTGTCTGTCGCTGATCCGGCCGGCTGGTTCGATCGCGAAGCCCGCGTCGGACTGACCAGCTCTCTCGACAAAGATTCCGAATACGCCAGGGTGCAGGCCTTGAAGCGTCTGGTAGAGCCGCTTTCACATGCCAGTCTGCGGCAGTTTTTCGCCGACTTCACCGCAACCGGTCTTGACGCGCTCGCATTCGAACAGTTGCGGGAAAGGCTGGCGTCGTTTCCCGATTATTCGCGGGTGCTCAATGCCTATCTGCTGGTCGCCGATCAGATCGAAAAAGAGCCGGTTCTGGCGCACCATCTCTATCTTATCAAACTTGATTTTCTCTTCAACATTCTCAACAGCGGCGATCTTGCCGAGATTCACGGGCAGGCGCTGCAGGAAGTGAACCGGTTGCTCAGCCTGGGCTTCAATGAAGAGCCGGTCGAGCAGCGCGCCGGGTTCGTCGACAAAATTCTCGGATCTTTGCGCGAAATAGCATTGCAGCCAAGGTTCAGAAGCATAGTTTACAACTGCATGCTGACGTTGGCGCGCGAGATCGTCAAATTCGAAGACCGGCAATTGTTCGATCAGCTGCAGGAAGGCCTGATCGGTTTCGGCTTTCAGTATCCCGACGTCACCGGCTCCAATGCCGAATGGCAGGTTCAGGTAAACCCTGATCACATCAAGAACATCAGAACCTGGATGGAGATCATCGCCCTTAAACCGGCCTGGTCGCGCCGTCTGCTTTCGGCCCTGATCATCAACCTCAAACTGGGCGGTGTGCTGATTCGCGATACCGACCTGTTTCAGCGCGATATTACAACTTTTCTCAATGCAGACATATCGCGCACCGTCAACCTGTCAAAGCAGCTTTTACGACTGTTTCCGGCTTTCTTCAACGAAATCGGAGCCGAAGGCGAACTGCGCGATATTTCGACACGCGCTGACGAGCTCTGCATGCGCCGCGATATTCTGGTGCATTTCATTCGCAAACAATCGCATGTCGAAAGCAACAACCTGCTGGTCAAATTCATCGAAAACAGCTTTTATTTCTGGAACACCGGCAACCGGCAGTTTATCAGGCAGTTCGTTCCGCCTGAGGTCTTCGCTCAGATCGATACCGATAACGAATACTACAGTGGTCTCAACAAGGCTTTTGCGGCCCTGTTTTCGCACTGTGGCGGCGAATCGCACGATTTTCTCGCGCTCGATGAAGCTTCTCTCCGGCAGATTCTGAGCAGTGTCGCTGACCTTTCCGACCGCGACCGCGAGCGTGCTTCCTGTCTGATTCGCATGTTTCAGCTGCTGACAAAAAAATACAACCCGCAGCCGATAGACCTGATCAAGGATCTACAGGCAACGAATATCTACGAGCCTGAACGGATACTGCTTCTGCAACAGTGCCTGAGCGAGCGCAATCATCGCAAGTCGCTGGAGCTGGTCATCGAATTCATGCAAAGGCTGCAGCAGCGTATTCTCGACCCGCAGATCACGACTCCTTCAGAAAACATCTATTTTAAACGCCATATTGCCGCCGGCATTCCCTCGATGTATGGCGTGTATCGCGAAGAAAAATTCGACGCACTCGGTCTGTCGCTGCGCCTCGAAAACCTCGGCACTTCTCTGTTCGAGCAGCTTATCGAAACGATGGAACTTAAATTCATCACCAAAAGCACCATTGTCAAGATTCTCGACTACCTGCCGCTGTTTTTGAAGGCTTTCGAGCTCGAAGGCATCGCGACCCGCCAGCTCGCCAGCAAAATTGACTTCGTCAAACTTGGCATTGGCGTCAAACTCTTTTCGATCGATCAGTATCAGGATATATTCATCGCGATTTCCAAAGCGATTCAGGGAATCATCGGCGACTATTACCTCGACATGCATCGCAATAATCTGCCGGTTATCATCGGTCAGCTGATCAGGCATGGGCACCCGGCAACCGCTGGCGCTGAAGGCGAAGACGACCGCGCTTTCTGTCTGGCGTCTTCCGAAAGTTTCATGCGTTCGCTGCTGGCTTCGGCCTTTGGTCTTCAGGTTCTCGATAATTTCATCACGCGCATCGTCAATATTCTGCAGGAAGAACTCGACCATTTTCGCGATAAAAAGGCGATTCTCAATCTGGTCACCACTTACAACCCGGATCTGACCGTTTCGGATATTTACGAAGACGGCGGCAGCATCGACAACCCGATTCTGCTTGGCAATAAGGGCTACTGGCTCAAACGCCTGGCTTCGTTCGGCTTTCCGATACCGCGTGGCTTTGTCGTTACCACCGAAGTGTACCGTTGTTTTGACGCGGTGATCGGTTATCGCAATATGCTGAAAGATCTTACCGGCCGCATTTTAAGCGGAATAGCGCGTCTCGAAAAGTCTACCGGAAAGAGATTCGGTGACCCCGTCAACCCTCTGCTGCTGTCGGTTCGCAGTGGAGCCGCCATTTCGATGCCCGGCATGATGGATACCTTTTTGAACGTCGGCATCAATCGGGCGGTCTGCGAAAAGCTCAGTGCGCGACCAGGCTACGCCTGGGCCGCCTGGGACAGCTACCGCCGCTTCCTGCAGATGTGGGGAATGAGTTCGGGGCTTGACCGCAACTTTTTCGATGGCCTGATCGAAACTTACAAGGAAAAATTCAAGGTTGCCAAGAAGCTGCAGTTCAAGCCTGAGCAGATGAAGGAAATCGCGCTCTGCTACCGCGAAGAACTGCATGCCCGTGGAATCAAGATTTTTGACAATCCCATCGATCAGCTGCGTTATGCGATTTTAAAAGCATTTCAATCA
>CAZMWO010000166.1:0-7293 GCA_964569565.1 uncultured bacterium
ATGCAGATATTTGTGGCAATAGGAAAGCGACGCGGTAGCGTTGCTGTGATGGTTGGCGGCATCGTTCTGGCGCTGCTGATCTTTTTTGGTGCCTTCATAAAATATTCCAGCAGCCGCCAGTATGCTACCAAGCGACTCAACCGCATTTTGCTGGCACGTGAATTTTCTTCGGCTCTCGCCAATCTGGCCTGCCATCACCTCAAGGAAAAAGAGATCCACAATCTTTCGGGCAAGCTGGTAAAATGCCTGGAAAAGCCCCTTGCTTCCATGAGTGGCAGTACCAGCGACAAGATTGTTTTTACTCCTGCCATCAGGCCACTGATTGCCAAACTGGAAGCCGCCAACAGCGAACTGCGCGAAATCAGCTGGCAGGTTGGCTGGGAAGTTAAGAAAGATGATTTTAAAGCGATTACGCCGGCTTATCCTCGAGAAAAGACCGGTATCGTAAGAATTCCGATAGTTATTGAATATCTCGCTCCGGCCTCGCATGAGAAAATTACCGAAGAGTACCTCTATACGGTCAAACTGAAGGTAGTAGCCAATCTCATACCTGTTCTGTCTAAATTCACCCTGTATGTCAAAGATGCCCGAAGCGGAGAAGATGAAGAGCGTTTCAACAAAGTTGTCAATGACGAAAATGGCAAGCTGCTTGAAACCGCACACGCGCCATGGGTGCTCAAGAATTCAAACAGCAGCGGTTTCCCGGATAATTTTGCCGAGGTGGTAAAGTCATCGCGCGGCCTGGTATACATGGGCGGCGGTCGTGTCAACCTTGGCATTGCCCGAGGATGGAGCGATGGTCCTTACGGCGAGGGTTTTCATCTGCTGGGCGAGGGTCGGCGTGACGGTTTCTACAAAATCGGCGAAATCGGACCAATGGCCCTGCTCAACTGTGAAACCGGCCTGTGCAAAACCGACCTGAACAATGCCGATTCTATTTCCTGGTATGATCTGATCAAAAGCGGTTATGCCGAAATGTCGGCGAAAGCCTCAATTTTCAAACTGTTTGGAACAGACCAGGAACGCTCGCCAACGATAGTGTTCGGCGATCCAGCTGCCCGCACCATCTGTGGCAAGGCTTTTAGAGCTAATCAGGTTGACTGTGGCCCTCTGCCCTATACATACGATGATGGCCAGTTCGAAGATTACAAGGCTGCTGGTGGCGAAGATTTTGACATAAGCTACTTCATCAACAATTATACCGACCAGAATAATGGTGCCACGCTCAGCCGAAGTCAGTATAACCGCGAGTTCGCGAGTTGCCTGGTCGAGGTTCCTTACAACCGGGCGCTGGGTTATATTCTTACCAATTACAATGCGGCCTGGCCGCTTGATTCGGGGCGGGTGTCACCATCAGACCCTCTGCACGACTTTATCAGTGGTAAAGCGGCCGAAAACGGTCTTAACCATAAGATCCCGGCGCCTTTTGCCAATATTTACAATGATATTCAGAACCTGTCGGCGATGAAAAACATGCTGGAAAAAGTCGAAATTCCAGGACGTCGTGCCATGGCCGAAATTGTTCTGCCGCCCGGCGAAAAGCTTTGCAGTGCTCTACTGAAACGCGGGTATCTCGCTGACGACAAAAAACTCGATCTCAATGGCTGGCTGCATGTAAAGGCTCCCGATGGAAAAATAGTCATAGATGAATCGCTGCGCCTGATCAGTCATGGCGGTATCATCCTCGATGAGGGCAATATCGAGATAAAAGGTAGTGTTAAAGCCGATGGCGGTAAATTTTTGCTGAATCTGGTCGCGCGTCGAGGCAATATTATCGTTGACAGCAGCGTTAACGGAGAGCTGGATGTGGCTCTGACTGCGGCTGGCGAGAGTTCTGACGTCGGCCAGGTAAAGTTTGCCGGTGCTGGCAGTTCTGCACCGGTAACCATCAGGGGTAACGTAGCCATGCAGCGAATCGCTGCCGGAACTGTTGCCGGATCATGTTCGCGTGGAGTTAAAATCGTCTATGCCGAAGAACTGGCCGCACTGCCGCAGAACTCGGCTGATGCCGGCTCAGAGCGGCCGTTGCTGATGTTCAGTTTTGAATACCCGAGGTTGCTTGACTGATGAAGCCAGAAATAAGACTGAAAAGAGGTTTTTCCTTCGTCGAAATTCTGTTCGCGATGGCCTGTCTGGGTATCCTTCTGGTGCCGGTCTTCAAAATGCTGGGGCAGGGCACAACCGGAGTTACCCGTAATCGCAACGAAATTCTGGCGCAGCAGCATGCATCGAACATCATGTCTTATGCCTTCTTTCTGCCGTATGACCACGAGTTTCTCAAAGTGGGCCCGCCACGTGATACTGGATCGTTCGAGGCGGTTCTGGGCAGTGACCGTTTTGATCTGAGCATGGCCGAAAATCAGTTCCAGCGGACGGTTGCAATCAGTGAGCTGAAGCCGGCAGCATGGAAGCATGCCTACAAGATCGTGACCGTAGTTGTACGCTGGCAGGAACCTAACGGACTCAACCGCAATGTCAAACTGGCAGGACTGGTGACAAGATGAAGCGACTGATTACACGCAAAGGCATAACTCTGGCCGAACTTGCTATAGGCCTGGTCATAGTCGGCATCATTTTTACTGCCGTTTTCAATGTGTTCAGTATCGGTTTGCGCGGTTCAAATAAAGGCATGGCGCATCTGACGATAATGGAAGGTGCGGCGATACTGCTTGCCCAGATAGAGTATGATCTGCTGCGGGCGACAGTAGTCAATGATCCGCCGGCCGGAGCCTCAGACAAGGATGCCCGCTGGGAGATACTTCTTGACGACTCGTCCGGCAAGGGGATTATCATGTATAATCTGCTCGATGAGGGCATCGAGCGCACCATAGATGCTGGCGGCAAACAACACAAATACATCTATTGCCGTGGCTTGAAAGTTGCTCTCAAGTTTCAGCATGTTACTCTGCCTGACCCCGCCAATGCTCAGAAGAGAGTCGGTATGTGGGTGGAACTTCTGGTAGAAGCACCTGAAAAATTCGCAACCGAAGAAAAATTCAGCATGAAGCGGTTGATCATCTGCAAAAACATTCTCGACCCTATTTAATCAGTTTGTTCAGGCGCACTCGCTGTAGGCGAAGTGAAAGTAGATAACTTCGAGCGCCTTTTTGATGGCCTGGTTGATTGGCATCATCTCGTTACCCAGGCCGGGCTCGATGGCGCTGAGCTTGCGGTAATAGTTGGCAATTATCGGCATTTTGCCTCCCTGTGCCAGATAATCTGTAACATTCGGCACAATCTGCGGGTTGTTTTGCTTCAGTGGCCGGCAGGCAGCAAAAAGCGGGCGGCCGTTTTTATCAGTGGTCGCGGCAAACCCGAACAGCCGGCAGATCATGCCGCGCGAAGGGTATATGCGGCAACCCCATTCTCCTTCATTGAAGCGCGCAAAAAGGCAGATGTTGCTGTTATGGCGATCCAGTTCGTCGAACCACTGGTCGAGCAATCCTACCCGCCAGGCATGCCACGCAAAAGGTAGAAACTCGGCAGGCGAAGCGGTAACATCTTCGTAGCTGCAGCAACTGGCGCAGTGTTGCAGGCAAGTCAGGCCGGTATGGGCTTTGCACAGCTTCACTTCTTTGTCGGCTGCTTTCTGTAAAGATTCAATTTTTTGTATTCTGTGATATAGCGACAGCATCGATTTGTGTTAACATCTTCATTAACAGCAGGTTAACGTTGAACTCAGGCCAACATTATCCTCTCTCGCATGAAACCTTGTCAAAGCCGGATTTAAGAGGGTTTGGGCGATTTTTTGGCAAATCAGCCGGGTTCGGGTATAATTTTTGCTGTCACTCTGGAGGTCGAATGGAATTAGCCAATATTGCCGTAGTTTTGAAGCAGAACGAACTTTTGGTTGCTGACCTGTACCGCGAATGTAAAAGACTTTTTCCTGATTACGCAAAGGACTTTGAAACCCTGGCACTCGAAGAAGAAGGTCATGCCGCCATCATTGACAGCCTGATCGAGGAGATCGTCGAAAAGCCGGAAGCATGGAAACCCGGCAAAGTCAGTTTGCAGACACTGCGCTTTATTCAGGATCAGCTTAAGAAGACGCTCTCAGAGGTGCGTTCCGGCGAATGCGCGCCCCGCTACGCTCTCACTTTTCTGCGCAGCTTCGAGCAGGGCATGTGCGAACGTTCGGCTGAACGGGCTCTGGTTACCGAAGTTCCCGAGTTCAAACATCTTCTCGACTTGTTTGCCGAGGGGTTTGACAATCATCTGCGCAGCCTTCAGAACCTTGAAAAAAAGATTTTCAACAGTACAGATATTTTCGATTCTTTTTAAAATGCCTGACCGGTGGGAGATCACATGAAACGTGAACCGTACGACAGCTGGGAAGAAAAATTCATTGCACTGTGCGAAGAACAGCTTGATGAAGAGCCTTTTTACCCCTACGAGCATCTCTGGCGCAAAAACCTCGATGTAAAGCAGGCCTTCGCTGCCTATCTCGAAGAAAACCCCGATTACGCCGAAAAATTTCAGGAGCTCAATGAGTCGACTCCGAGCGCTTCAGAGAGTGCCGAATTTCTTGCGCTCGCAAAAAAACTTGAGGAGCAGAAGAAAAAGAAAGAGCTCGAAAGCCGCATCGAAGAAAAGATGAGCAAATTCTGCCCTGAGTGCGCCCGGGTTATGAGCCCCAAAGGCATCTGCAAATGCGGCTACCGCCGCCCCTCTAAAAAATCCGGTCGTGATTATTAGTCGTTTGTCACATTTGAATTGCTGTGTCGATTGGTTAAGAATTAAACAATAATTGAACTCTCATATGACTAAATGTCAGCTGTCGTCGTCGGGTTCGGGTTCGTTCTCTTTGTTTTTCAGAAGCTCCTGCTTGAGCTTTCCGCGGGCAACCTGATGTTTCTCTTCGCGCAGTTCTTCGAAGCGCCGTTTTTCTTCGGCCTTTATCGCCCTTGCAACGTCGGCGGGCGAATAGCCGATGTGCTGCGCCAGCAGCGTCAGTTCGCGCTCTTCGATCGGCGAAATCTGACCGTCGGCCAGTGCCATGCGGGCCGCCGCCAGCAGCAGTGTCCATGACTCGCGATTGTCGGCAGGGGCGGGTATGTAAACGAGGCCGGCCTTCAGCGAATTGATGATTGCCTGCACCTGAATTTCAGAGATGTCATAATACTGGGCGATCTTGTTGAGCAGTTTCATTTCGTCTGGTTCGGTCTTGCCGTCTGCCAGAAGAATCTGGGCCATTATCGTGACTATGTCGCGGGCTGAACGCGTTTCGTTGTCTTCTTCGAAGTCCTTTTCTACAGTGATTTTTTTCGCAATCACTTCCTGATAGGCCGGATCGCTTTCGCTGGTGATTCTTTCGAGAATCCAGCTGTTACTGCCTTCGTTGAGCACTGTATTGCAGTAACTGCACGAAACGGCATAGGTCGAGCTCAGCGGGCCACCGCAGCCCGGGCAGTGAGCACTGCTCAAAGTGTTGTTCTGGTTAGTTTTCACGCCATGCCGGCGCCCGAGAATGTAGATTTCGCGGCTCACCTGGCTGATCCGGCGCTTGTCAACGATGCGGCCGTGTTTGTCGAGAGTGACCGGAACTCCGCTCCAGGTTACCAGAACAACAATGCTGTCCCAATGTTTCGTGATTTTGAAGCCTTTGAGCGATACCGATCCGAGTGCGACACTTTCCATGTAGGTATAGCCACGTTCATTGCCATGTTCCTGATAGTGTTCGCAAAAAGCTTCGGTAGCGAATCTCTGCATCGGTTCAGCTGATTGGCTGCGTTCGCTCAGCCTTGTCATCCAGAAAATTACGCCGGCCCGGTCTTCGATCTGCTGAATGTTGAAGTCACTGTCGACCGCCTTCATGGCGTTCCAGTCGGGTATCAGGCCTGGTTCGCAGTATTCCCATTCGCAGGCCTGGGTAATCTTGGCGAGAACCCAGTCGTAAAAGCCAGACCTGATATAAGAACCACAGGTGCCGCAGACTGTTGCCTGACCGATCTCGATTGGGGCGCTGCAGTTCGGGCACGATCCTTCCACCAGGCCAGGCTTTTGCAGAGTCTTTGCTGATGGGCGTCTGATCAGGGTCCAGTATTCCGAGAATTTACGGCTCTCTTCGTTGGCAGCCAATGTTTCGCCGGTTTTGAGATCTATCGCCGAATCGGCCGAAGAGGCGCGAATGAAGACATGAATGACGTCAAAGTTATTGTCGCAGTTTACCTGCGCGGTGCGCAGGTCATAAACCGTCATTTTGCTGTGCCGGTAACGCAGGCCCATCGCTTTCTGGTTATCGACCTGACACTTCAACTGCTCGAAAAGAGCGTCTGAAACAACGGCCTGAATGGTTTCAAGTTTCTGGTCATACCAGGCATTCTGCAGCTTCCAGAAGAGCTTTTCGACGCGTTTGATAAATGCATCGGCGGCAAAGTATGCATCGCGCCTCTTTATATCAGTAAGCGCCTGTGACATTACCCGTGCATTCTGCATCTGCAAAAGTTCAAGGTCGAGAACACTGTCGCTGCCAAGGTGCCGCCGCGGGGCTTCGCCGGAAAATTCCTGCCACATTTCCATTACGCGATCCGGGAAAGCCTCGATCTCTGGTTTGATCAGATCCCACCAGTCACCGGCATTCTCTTTGTTCTGGCGCATCTGCTCTTTCTGGGAAGAGCTCAACTGCAGCTTGACCTCTTTGCTGTCACGGCTGTATCTGGTTTGTACCGTATTGCTGAGCCTTATCGCGAGAATCTGACAGGTTGGCAGCAGCAGCACCAGTATTGCCGGCCGTCCGAGAATGCTCCAGCTCAACCAGATCAGAGCCGCACTGATCAGACCCAGATGCAGACAGCCGATGCGCCGCTTCTGCCAGAGCAACGCCGGCATGAAAAACAGCGCCATCATTACCGGCGCTTCAAACGGAGCGATGAACAGATAAAAGAAGCAGAACAGCAGTGAACTGCTGTAAATGACTGCCAGAGCGGCAGTGAGCGCCTCTATGCGAATGCATAACGCTACCACTGCAAAAGTTAGCATGAGATAAACGACATCGGCCGTCGCCATATCCTTGCCGTAAGCATCAGGAATCCACCATGCCAGAAATCCTGCAATAGCCAGCATGGCTGCGACCAGCCCGAGAAATCTCTCTTTGGTAATCTCCATCATTCTTAGTGTAATGCACCTCATTATCAATAGCAAACACGAGGTCATCTATTCTCGGGCAAAAAATCGAAATCGCAGATTACACCGGTTGCTAAAATTTGAGGAAAGATATACAACGGGTGCAGGCGTGCTTTTTTCGCCAGGATGGCGATTATGACCGGCGCGACAGGAGGTCTAGCGCCGGGCCTC
>CAZMWO010000167.1:0-3702 GCA_964569565.1 uncultured bacterium
TCGCGGTCAAAGATGTCTTCGGCGATAATCTGCTGCCGGGCCTTTTCGAGCTCAGCGTCATCTATTTCGCCTTTGTGCAGCCGGTATACTATTTTACGCGCTGCTTCGATGAATGGCCGCACCTTGCTCTGGGAAGTAACTCCGCCCACCTGAAAAAGCATCGGGAACTGGCTTGAATAATAGCCGGCGCCGGCCGAAACCGCCAGTTGCTTCTGTTCAACCAGTTCTCGCCATAGCCAGCTGGACATACCCCCACCGATCAGGCGGGCAATTACATAAAGCGGAAAGCGGTCGGCGCTGGCAATGCCGGGAACCTTCCAACCCATACGAACATAGGCATGCTGAAGATCAGCATATTCAATTTTCGTGCGCATCGCTTCCTGAGCAGGCTCTTCCGGAATACGCCGCGATGGAATCGGCATTAGAGGAGCATTCCCCATGTGTTTTCGCACAGAATCTATTGCCTCGTCTATTTTTACATCACCAACAATGACAACCCACATATTGGAAGGGACATAAAACTTTTTGTAATATGCATATAGCTTGTCTCTGGTGACTTCTTCAAGATTTTTCAGATAGCCGACAATCGGGTGTCGGTATGGGTGCAGCTGAAATGCCTCTTCCATGATCAGCTGAACGATGCGGTTGCCGGGGTTGTCAAGACTCATGCGCAACTCCTCGATCACCACCTGGGTTTCCTTTTTCAGTTCCTCCCCGTCGAAAGAACTGTTGAGAACAGCGTCCGCCTGCAGCTGCATCATCTTGTCAAAATATTGCGAAGCTCCCACCAGGTAATAACTGGTATAGTCATTCGCCGTAAATGCGTTCTGATGCGCACCTATCTTCTTGATTTCATTATTGAGCGCGCCGGCAGGGTAAGTCGAAGTGCCCTTGAACATCATGTGTTCAATAAGGTGGCTGTAACCTTCTTCTCCCGGCTCCTCATTAACCGAACCAACATTGATCCAGATGTTCAAGGCAACGACCGGCGAAGAATTCACCGGCTTTATAAATACCTTCAAACCGTTATCAAGAGTAAAAACCTGCCCCGCCGTTTCTGATCCTGCGGAAAAGGCTGTCTGGGCTAACAGCAGCATAAAAACGGCAACCAATTTAACGACTGACTTCATCATTTGTCTCCCACGTGATTTTGCGACATTTTATCATTATTGCAGCAATACAGCTATACCCTGCCGAGATGTCAGCTAATTTTTTTTGCGGGTCTAATAGCTCTAAAGCCAATTGCCGATAGTAACTGTAAGATATATATAATGGAGTTCTTTTCATGAAACAGGCAAACAGTTATTTTTTGGCCGGAGCCATTCTGGCTGCATTAATAATAGCAGCAGCCGGCGGCAATCTCATCAGGTCAGTATTCGCCAGTAACGACCTTGGTCGCATGCCCCGAGAACTCAGACTGGGCTGCGAACTTGGCATAATTCTGCCCGAGCAGCTTAAAGCAAAATCGCTTGATAGAAAAATATCGTCGGCGGCTTTTTCAGAAAAGCTGGCTCTGGTGATGATGCTTCTTGGAGCGAACGAATCAGAAGATTCCCGCGAGTTATCGCATAACGGCATCATCAAAGGAACCGGCGAGTCCGGCAGCGTGTCCCGCTCAAATGCCCTCGAAACGCTGGCCAGAGCCAGCATGTTTCTTGCTTCAAAAGGGCTGATAGGCCAGGAAAATGCCGGTGCCAGCAATTACCGAGACTACCGGGTCGCCGAAAAATATTCGAAAGCGGTTGCCTGGCTGCAGACCAAATATGTTGTCAGGGGCTATCCCGACGGTTCTCTCGGCAAAAACAAAAATCTGACTCTGCGCGAAGCGGTATTCTTTCTGCACAGGTTTTATGAAGCCGCCTCGTCGGAAATGATGGGGAAAAGGCCTGCTGAGAAGCTGAGTTTCATCGACATTCCTCTCAGCCACCCGATAATGAAGTCGATAGAAAACCTCACTCAGGCTGGAGCTTTTGATAAAATCATTCTTCGCCCCAGCTTCGATGGTGAATCGTTTGTCAGCACTTCAGACCTGACTGAAATGCTGAACGGCATTTTTGCACGATCAGGCAAAGATATTGACGAGATCCGCATAAAATCAATTTTTGCCGGAACGGGAGCCGATTCATACGGCAAACGCCAGCATCTCGCACTCGCCCTTGAATATGTCCTGGACAGCTTTGCCAAAGATCGCCTCAACGCCCGAAAGATAGGCTACCTCGACGTCAACATCGAACAACCTGAATATGAGGCACTGGTAAAACTTGCCGGGTGCGACCTCCAGCTTGGCTATGGCGACGGACGCTTCGCCGGCAGCGAATCAGTGACCTGGTATGAAGCAGTCAGGCTATTCGACGAAGTGCTCAAATACGCTTCGATAACCGCGCCAGAAAGCGATAAGAAAGACAGACTGGCGGTCAAATCAGACCTTGAAAACCTTAAAGCGCTTCTGAGAGCCAAAAAAGACAAGATCCATCAGATTCTCACTAAAAAGAAAAACTGATCAGACCCGGCTCAAAATCAGACGTTCTTCTGGCATGCAGCTGAAGATAAGTTCTTTGCCGGATACAAAAGCGATGGTTTCGGCTGCCGACTTCGCTTCTCGCGCACAGATAGAAGAAAAGACCTTCTCAACGGCAAAGCTGTCGCCATCTCTGACGAAAACCTTCACGACCCAGAGACTGGCACTGTTGGAAAAAAAGCATTCAGAATTCCTGGTAAGCTCGACATTAAGCACTTCATCAAAGTGACACGCCGTTGAGCGAACTCCCAGAATGCTTGATTCAAGCAGGGCAATCTTGAATTGCGACCTGAAAATATCGACACGCTTGCGGTAGGTTACCAGAACCAGACCGGCCAGGATGAATGCTGCCGAAACTGCCAGACAACAGATGCAGAATTCAAACAGTGAGAAAAACAGTTTGCCCCGCAACAACTGTGTAATAATGCCGATTCCGGCAACTATGAACATTGCTCCGAGCAACACACAGGCACGCGATGTCCTGAAAGTTATGACATCACCGCCGTTGTCTTCAACCTTCATGACTTTAAAACTGCTTAGAAACCCCATCTCCAGCTTTCCCCAGGCACGTTATGTAATTTTTTTTCAACGTGATGCCGATAATAACAAACGAACCGAGCCAGGTCAATATTTATTATTGCCGAAATCGGCGTACACTCAAGATTTGCGACAGGAATTACGAAGCCGGAGCAAAATAAATCCAGTGTACACACAAACCTCGACAATCAGGCGATTTAGAAACAGTTTATAAACCCGCTGATTTCAGGAATCCGCAGGAGAAGTACGGTTAGCGCAAAGGGGTACAGCAGAAAAACAACGCCTGAACTGCCACTACCGGTCACGATTCCGGGAAAGGACTGATTTATGCGCATCACAGAACTGAATCTCATCGAGAAGAGTAAATCCGGCGCCGGCAAGCAGTTGGGCGGTTACTCCAGAACCAGCTCTAAGACGGCCCGAAAATGTACCGTCATAGACCTCGTTGATACCACAGGAAGGGCTTCTACTCTTGAGAACCGCCAGTTCAGCGCCATAAAGCCTGGCAAAACGCAAAGCTTCTTCGGCACCCTTGACAAAACAGGCTGTCATATCAGCACCATCGTGATTGAGCACTTTACCATGACCGCTCAAAACACTGGCTGAGTCATTTTGAAGTTCACATGGAACTCTGGGAGTCGGCATTC
>CAZMWO010000167.1:3712-7257 GCA_964569565.1 uncultured bacterium
TTCCGCCGAGTTGTTCCGGGCAGACTGGCAACAAACAGTAACGCTCGAACAGCAGATTCCAGAACAAAGCATCTGCGGCATAAACAGATGCCGCAGATGCTTTATAATTACACTTGCATCCGGTCAGACAGGCGCTTATCAATATGCGACTGCCGGGCTTGATGTCTATCAATCAGTTACCAGCCGGCGCAGCTTCTGTGCCCGGAGGGATCAGACTCTTCTGATCCGGCTGGGCCTCGCCAGATTCCGACGTTTCAGACTTCGGTTCTTCAGACTTTGATTCTTCATGTTTCAATGCGTCTGAATCCCTGTTCGCAGCAGGCGCAACTACCGGCTGACTTTGCGTTACCGGCCTGGTCACCGGGACAGACTGCGGCTTTTTGTCTTTTTCCCTGGCATCACGCAATATGATTGACCTGCTCAGATCTGCAGTCGTGGTCGCGATTGCAGCAGACCTGTTATTCTGAACACCTTTTGTCGAACCAGACATCACTCCAGGCATGCTTTTCTGCATCTGCAAAACTGCAGGGCCAATCAGAAGCACCGAGATACTTGGGAATATGAAGAACACAAGGGGCACCAGCAGCTTAACCGGCAGTTTGTTGACGCGCTCTTCAGCCATTATCATTCTCTGATAGCGCATCTGCTCTGCCTGCGCGCGCAGAGTCGGCCCTATTTCGGCTCCCAGGCGCTGAGCCTGAATCAGCGAACTGACGAATGAAAAGAACGACAAAACTCGAACCCGCTCCGCCATGTCTGCAAGCGCCTCTTCGAGACTCTTGCCAACTTTGGTGTCAGCGAGAAACATTTTGAATTCGACGATGATATCGGTATTTCTCGATTTCTCGACAACCTTGGCGATACCGCCGGTGAGGTCGAGACCGGATTCAATGGCCAGCGACAGCAGGTCAATGATGTAAGGCAGTTCGAATTCGATGTTCTTCTGGCGCTTTTTGATCAGATGGCCAAGATAGATGCGCGGCAGTCTGAAACCGATAGGGCTGAGCAATATCAGGACAACAATACCGAAAAGCATGCCAAACGCGAACGGATTGACAAATATGATAAGCAAAGCCAGAAAAATGACCACAGTCACTTCCATTATCGCTATGTATTCGTCTGCAGAAAACTCTGCAGATTTATTTGAAGCTTCAAGCAGAAACTTGATCTCAGCGCGCAGCCTTTTAAAGAATTCTCCGGAAATCGAGCGATTGAACGCAGCCAGCGGAGCCAGGCAGGCTCGCAAAATCGGCCAGCGAGCCTGACCTTTGGCGCGTGCCTCGTTTTTGGCGATGACGGCTTCTTCTGCTTCGGGCAGAATAGAGCCGGCCATCCGGTTGATGAACATGAGACCAATTATAGCTGCTGATAGAGTAACGATCATAACAGCCTGCCCAACCGGATTCTCAAGCATGGGAACGAGATACTGCGGATGAAACGCAGTGATTATCGCTGCCAGCGCAATCGGTATCGAGCCGACCAGATTGCCGGAAAGTCGTGCATGAGCAGTTCCAGCCACAACTCTGCCCATGATTTTCTTGCGTTCGGCTACCGTCAGAACGATCTGGCGATAGAGGTCTTCAAGATTTCCACCAGTTTCCTGCTGGAAAATAGTGGCGTTTACTGCCAGTTTAAGATCCGGACTGGGCACCCTGTTGGCAAGATTGGTGAGCGCTTCGACCATGGAAACACCCAGGCGCCTTTCCTGAACCAGTGTTCGGAATTCATTGCAGATTGGAGGAGGAGTGGCGACAGCGATAAGCTCAAAGGCCTGGTCAAGGTTTCGGCCAGCCTTCAAGCATGAGCTGATCATCAGAAGAACTTCAATCAGCTGATCTTCGAGATTGGTGCCGGTAACGCTCTGCAGATAACGCGAGCGGCCTGACGGATCTTTGTCTTTGCTGATTTTGCTGGGATCAAAGCTGATATCTAGCTGTTCTTCCAGCACAAAGTAGACGCCGATTATACCCCCCAGAATAGCCAGAATTTTAATGGTCGGAAGAATTGCCATTATCGTGCTGCCTCCTCATTTTTGGCGGTGGGGCTTTTTACTTTAAACAGATGCGCGTGCTTTTCCAGGAAACTCCCGGGTATGGATCTTATGAATTCAGGCAGGGCTCCTGTCGGCATCAGTTCTCCGACTACGTGCCCGTCTTCTCCTATCCACTTCTTTTCAAACTTGAAGATGGTCTGAGTCCTGATGATATTGTCTTCGATACCGGTCACCTCTACAAGCTCAAGCAGCCTTCGGCTGCCATCGGCCAGACGACCGTTCTGAACGACAAAGTTAACCGAACTCGCGATCTGCTCTCGAATCGCACGCAGCGGCAGATCGACGCCGGCCATCAGCACCATGGTTTCCAGCCTGGCAAGGGCATCTCGCGGAGTATTGGCATGAAGTGTCGTCAGCGAACCATCATGCCCGGTATTCATTGCCTGCAACATGTCTATCGCCTCAGGACCGCGGCACTCTCCAACTATTATGCGGTCAGGGCGCATGCGCAATGCATTACGGACCAGGTCTCTGATGGAAACCTGATTTTTGGATTCTGTTCCCTGCTGGCGTGCTTCAAGGCGACCGAGATTAACCTGCGTAAGCTTCAATTCGGCCGAATCTTCAATGCAGATAACACGTTCGCTGGGCAGTATAAAATTCGACAGAACATTCAGCAGGGTCGTCTTGCCTGAACTGGCACCGCCCGACACAATGATATTCTTTTTGAGATGCACGCAAAGCTTCAGAAAATCAGCTGCCGCCTGCGAAACGCTTTTAAACCGGTAAACCAGGTCATCCATGCTGATGGGAACCTTGGAAAACTTTCTAATGGTGATCATCGGGCCGGTAAGAGCCAGAGGAGGAATGATGGCATGCACACGCGAACCATCCTGCAGGCGGGCATCAACGTAGGGAGTCCGCTCGTTTACAGTTCTGCCAACCGGCATCAGAATACGCTCGATAACGGTACGCACATGATCCGCACTGCTGAACTTGCGATCTGTAAGCAGCAACCTGCCGCTCTTCTCGACAAATATGCGATCAGGGCCATTCACCATTATCTCATCGACTTCTTCGTCACGCATGAAGTCTTCGAGGGGTCCGAGGCCAAGAATTTCGTCTATCAGAAATTTCTTGACCTCTACTTCAGAGTTATGTCCCTTGATTTTCGGCGGCGGAGTGCGCTTCATAGCGTCATCGATCTTGCTTTCTACTCTGGTGCGCAGTTCGTGATCGGAAATTCCGAAATGCTTGTCAAGCTCTCCGACAACCTCTGCCCGCAGAACCTTCTGATAATCGATGAGCTCTGGTGGAGTCGTTATGACAGCGCTATGAACTTCTTCCGGCATGATGCCGACAGCAGGCATGATCAGCGCACGCCTGACCACTTCCTGAATGCTCGCGGCAAGCAGCTCGGTATTGCTTTCTTCCGCCAGATCACCACTCAGAGGAATAGCGCATTCCTTTTCAAAGAGCCTGTTTTCACTGCTATCCGAGACATCTTCGGCGTGATTTCTCAGCCAGAGGATTTTGTCGGCCAGACCATTGC
>CAZMWO010000168.1:0-7196 GCA_964569565.1 uncultured bacterium
TGGATCGGTAGTTCAGTCGGTTTAGAACGCCGGCCTGTCACGCCGGAGGCCGCGGGTTCGAGTCCCGTCCGATCCGTTTAAAAGCCACCATGACCTGGTGGCTTTTCTGTTACCGGGCGTTTTATTGTGACGGCGTCTCTTCTGGCAGGCCAAAATCATCATTGCCACTGTAGTTCTCTGCGAAATTTCGCAGGTTTTGCAGGCTCTCCATGCCAAACCCTGTCGGGCTGGCATATATTCTGAACAGGCGCCTGAATTCTTCGGGGCAACCATCGAGATCGGTCAGGGCAGCCCGCTCCAGCACCAGATTGCGCAGCTTTTCCTTCCTTGCTTCTGCCGAGCCGAGCACATGCAACAAAAAGTTGATCGGCCCCTTGTCGACCATCTCCATTTCCAGCACCCAGGGTTGTGGCAGCAGAACTCTTTCCATGTTCAGTTTTTTCAGCTTGATATTGAGCTTTCTGTCAGACGGGTTCTGCAACTGGTTCTGTCTGGCCTTGTCGATCATTCTGTCCATTTCCAACTGTTGGTCGCGCACAGACTGCACTTCTTCGGCAGTGCCGGTGTAAATCAGCATTATAGCCATTACTGCCAGCCCGAAAGCGAAACAGCTCATGAACAGAGCTGCCAGTATTACCGGTTTTTTCATGGAGCCTCCATTACCGATTTGATATCTGCAGGTTATATAACCCTATTTTTCAAAAAAGTCACCAACTTAACTGCATAAATCAGCTCTCTCTGCCGATATATCTAAAAAAGGTGTTTGTAGCAGGAGGCATTATGTCCGCTTTATTTACTGTTGAGACGACTGGCGGGAAATCTGGTCGGCCGCTGTCTGCGCGCGCGCGTCGTCTGGCCGGTAGATTTTTTCTTTGTGCTGTGTTCGCCGCAATGACAGGAGCTCCTGCGCAGGCCGGTGCTCTTGACTGGCTGATTCAGACATCCTCTTCCCGTAATGCCAGACAGGCTGTTTCTGCCACGCCAGAAGAGAAGCGGGCCGAATCGGTTCAGGTACAGGTGGAAGCGCGTGAAGAACAGCAGCTTACCGGTGGGAATCTCGACACATTCAACTTCGCGTCGAGCCACTGGACACAGTCACGCACCCGCCTGGAAAAGGCCTGCCGCGCCATCAGCAGCCGTTATAACGATAATGCTGCCCGTGATATTCTGCAAAAACTCTTTGTAATTACCACTCAGATTTTTCGCGAAAACATTCGCAACACTGCAATGGCAGTCGGCGAAGTCAGAGATGTCAATCTTAAAGTCAGACAAGGACTGATCGCTGTCAACCGCATTGTAACAGCCCCGGGCCAGGAAACCCTGGACAACCTCGACCGTGCGATCGACGAAGTGCTGGCCGCCAACGTAAACCAGCTGCTTTATGTTAAAAAATTCCTGGTTGCATCTGAGCGGACAGCTCAGCTCGCGCGCACCTCCTACGAAACTCTCGAGCTGATTCCCTCGCTTTCTTTGCCGGCACTCGATATGATGGTGCAGATGTCGAAACAGCTCATGCGGGTTTCGCAGTCGAACAGCGAAGCTTTCAAGGGCCTGCTGCTCAACGTTCAGAGCAGCAACGAACAGGTCAGCGCCGGCCTCGATAATGTCAAGAAGACCGTTCGCGAAACCCTGCGGTTTTCCGACCATTTTGCGGTAAAGCAGTTTCCTCTGATCAACCTGCCGACGCCTTCGCGTGAAAAAATTTACGTGCAGCTCAATACTCTGAATAACTTCGTCAGAGGTGTAGATAACACCGTTCAGATCGGCGATTCACAGGTGCGCAACGCCTCGCAGCAGTTTACTCACATGATCACCGGCTTTATCGCTAAAGCCGCTGAGAGCCTGAAATATCAAAGCCCTGATAACCAGGAAAAAGCTTTAACTCAGATATCGAATTATGCGAGAAACCAGGTCGGCGGGCTCTTTCTGCGCTCCAAAGAAGATATCGCTTCGATGCGCAGCGAAATGGCAAAAGCCGCCCGGCCGGGCACCGGCAACATGCCGCCCGCAGTCAACGTAGAAAGCGGAGAGGAAATGGCCTCGCGGCGGGCACGTTCGGCTGCCGGCGAAAAGCTGCCGCTCTTTCTGCTCGGCGGCAAAAACAGCGCAGAGCAACCTTCGCCTGTTCCCTCTGCTGAAACAACGGTTTTGACAGCCGGTGTTGCCGATCAGGGATCTTTTTTGCCACTTAAAGTTTCGTCAGCGGCAGACGCACAACCTGTTCAGCTGAGCAGCAGACGCTCATCTGCGCCGGCGGGCGTCACCGAACAGGTTCTCTATGATGAAAGCATGAGCTTTGGCGACAGCACCGATCTGATGCAGTCTGAAGTAAACATTCTCAGCAACGAACTTGGTGCTGATTTCTTTTTTGGCAGTGGCGAAAATATTTCGCAGAGCAGTTTGCAGGCCCGTAACGATGACTCCGTCGGCTTCGCAGAAGAGGACGCAGATGACGAAGAAACCGACAATAACGGCTTTGCCGAGAGTAATATGCAGGTCAGCTACGACAATCTCAATTCAAGCGGCGAGCCCGAAATCGAACTGCTCAAATTCGATTCGGCCTCTTACGGATCATCCGGTGACGACCTCATTCCAATGATGCGGTTCGAAGGTGAAGCTCTCAATTTTGAGGACTGAGAATCAGGCTTGAAACTGCCGGGGAATCTGTGTAGACTGCTCTAAATTAAACTTTGGAGCAGACCCATGAGCTTTCCGGTGCATCGGCCGCGGCGCCTGCGTATTGACAGCCGTCTGCGCGGTATGATCAGAGATGTCAGCCTGTCGCCTGAGAACCTTATTTATCCGCTGTTCGTCGTAGACGAACTCGATGAACCCCACGAAATCTCGGCGATGCCTGGACAGAAGCACTGGCCGGTCACCCGCCTGCATGAACCGGTTGCTGATGCCGTGTGCAAGGGCGTTGTCGCATTTATCCTGTTTGGCGTGCCATCGGCAAAAGACGCGCATGGCAGTCATGCTTATGATGGCGACAGTGTAGTCTGTCGTGCTCTGCGTCATATTCGCCGGCACTGCCCGCAGGCGTATCTGATCACTGATGTCTGTCTGTGTGCCTACACCGATCACGGCCACTGCGGTGTGCTCAGAGATGACGGCAGTATCGACAACGACAGTTCGATCGACCTTATTGCCCGCATGGCGCTGGCGCATGCGCAGGCAGGCGCCGACATGGTGGCTCCTTCTGATATGATGGATGGCCGCATCGGCGCAATCAGAACTCTGCTCGATACTGAAGGCTTTGCCGATCTGCCGATAATGGCTTATTCGGCCAAGTATGCATCGGCTTTTTACGGGCCTTTTCGCGAAGCAGCCGGGTCAGCGCCGGGAAAGGGTGACCGCAGCGGTTACCAGATGGATTTTCGCTTCTCGCGCGATGCTATGGTTGAATTGGAACTCGACCTCGAAGAGGGCGCTGATATTCTGATGGTCAAGCCCGGCCTGGCCTATCTCGATATGGTCAGACTGGCACGCGACAATTTTTCCTGCCCGATCGCGGTTTATCAGGTTTCTGGCGAGTATTCGATGATCAAGGCTGGCGCCGAAAAAGGCTGGGTTAACGAACGTGCCGTCGCGCTCGAAAGTCTTTATGCCATGCGCCGCGCCGGTGCTGACCTTATTCTGACTTATTTTGCGCCGCAGGTCACTGAATGGTTGCGGGAGTCGAAAAGCTGATGCAACATCCGCATGCCACGGTAACGCAGGATTCTCAGCTCCTTCGCGTGCTCGCCTGGGAAAGCACACGCGCCTGTACACTTGCTTGCCCGCATTGTCGGGCGTCAGCTGTAGACATGCGCGACCCTGATGAGTTGACGACATCTGAGGCCATGCAGATGCTTGAATCTGCCGCTGAACTGGGCAAATCAATTATCATTCTCAGCGGCGGAGAGCCGTTGCTGCGCGAAGACCTTGAGCAGATCGCCGAACATGCCGTTAAACTCGGGCATCGCCCGGTTGTGTCATGTAATGACGGCCGCCTGTTGACCGACGGGCGTCTGACGACGCTTGCCGCTGCCGGCATCAGACATTTCAGCTTCAGCATGCACTCAGAACTTGAGGCTGATCATGACCATTTTGTCAGGGTTACCGGCGCCTACCGCGAGGCTTTGCAGGCATTTGAGCGAATTAAAAAGCATGGTCTGTCATTTCAGATCAATACTACGGTTTTGCCGGGAAATCATGAGCGTCTGGAGGCGATCAAAGACTGGGTCGTTTCGCTTGGCGCTGCCAGCTGGCACCTGTTTTTTATCGTGCCGATGGGTCGTGCGGCCGCCGCCGGCTCAGAGGTCGATCTTGAACAGACGCAGATTGACGCGGTGCTCAGATACGTTGCGGCAGAATCTGACGACTGGCCGATTCCGGTAAAGGTCACCTGCGCTCCGCAATACGCGCAGATACGTGCAAGTATGGGTAAAGATCCCGGCAGTCGCGGGCGCAGTTGTATGGCCGGCAGCGGTTTCGTCTTCGTCAGCTGGTGTGGTGACGTTAAGCCGTGCGGCTATTTTGATCTCGTAGTCGGCAATATCCGCCAAACGCCTCTGAGCCGGATTTATCGCGAAAGCGCTGAACTTCGTGATATGCGCACTCCTGAAAAATTCAGCGGCATTTGCGGACGCTGCAGGTTCAATCGAGTTTGCGGCGGTTGTCGGGCACGCGCCTACGCTGTTAATGGGAGTTTTCTCGCGTCTGACCCAAATTGCAACTATTATGCTGGTCAAGAAAGTTAAACCGCGGTATCATTGGTACACTTTCGACCTGAAGATATAACTGGTCAAATACAGATCAAGCAAAGGATACACCTGATGGACGAAAAAGATCGCGAAATACTTCAGATGCTTCAGGGCAGTTTTCCGCTCGAATCTGAGCCATACCGTGTAATCGGCGATAAACTCTGGCTCGACGAGGTTTCGGTGATCTCGAGAATCGCACGCATGATTCAAAGCGGCGCTATTCGTTATCTCGGGCCGTTTTTCGACAGTCGCAAGCTTGGCTACAAGGGTTGCCTGGTCGCGATGCAGGTAGCTCCGGAGCAGGTTGACAAGGTCGCTGCTGTTCTCGACCGGTTTTCGGAAATTACTCATAACTATCTGCGCGAAGGCAAGCCCAATCTGTGGTTTACCGTGATCGCACAATCACTGGAACGTCGTGACGAAATTTTTTCGTCGATCAGAAAAGCTACCGGCATTGACGAGATCATGGTTTTTCCGTCAAAGAAGTTTTATAAAGTAAAAGTGGACCTCGACTAGGAGCTGCTTATGGATAGCAAAACCCGACAGATCCTGTGCGAACTGCAGGACGGCTTTAAACTCGAAACCCGACCGTTCAAGCGTATTGCCAACGAAGTTGGCTGCAGCGAAGAAGAAGTGCTCGAAATTATCAAACAGAGCCGCGAAGAAGGCCTGATCCGTCGCATTGGCGCTGCCGTGCGTCCCGGACATCTTGGCCACACCTCTAACGCGCTGGTTGTCTGGCAGGTTGCCGAAGATCGCGTCGATGAAGTTGGCGCGGCCCTCGCTGAAATGCGTGAGATTTCGCACTGCTATGAACGTGAGTGCCCACCTAACTGGCCTTACAACCTTTTCACCATGATTCATGCACGCTCAGAAGAAGAGCTCGAACAGATCGTGGCTGATATTTATCAGCGCTATTCTCTTGGACAATACAAGGTTTTGCGTACGGTCAAGGAGCTCAAAAAGACATCGATGCGCTATTTCGAGGAAAACGCGAAATGAACGCAGAAGCTTTGCAGGCCGCCGAAAAAGTTTTTCCAGGTGGCGTGAACAGCCCCGTTCGTGCATTCAAATCGGTTGGTGGCAGTCCGTTATTCATCAAAAAGGCTTCCGGCAGCAGAATTGCCGATGTCGAAGGGCGGGAATACCTCGATTACGTTGGCTCCTGGGGGCCGATGATTCTCGGTCACGCCGACCCGGATGTTATTGCTGCCGTTAACCGCACAGCTGCCTCGGGCTTGAGTTTTGGCGCGCCTACCGAAGCTGAGACTGAACTGGCGCATCTGGTGCGCGAAGCTTTTCCGGTTATCGAGAAGATGCGCCTGGTCAACTCAGGCACCGAAGCCACCATGTCAGCAGTGCGTCTGGCCCGGGGTTTTACCGGCCGGCCGCTCATAGTAAAATTTGACGGTGCTTACCATGGCCATGCCGATTCGTTACTTGTTTCAGCCGGTTCCGGCGTCGCTACGCTTGCCATCCCCGGTTGCCCGGGAATTCCCGAAAGTATCGCCGCCTGCACTCTGGTGCTGCCGTTCAATGATATTGCAGCTCTGCAGGCCTGTTTCGAAAAGCATGCCGATCGGATCGCCGGCGTCATCGTCGAGCCGGTCTGCGGCAATATCGGCGTTGTCAACCCGGCAGAGGGTTATCTCGCGGCTTTGCGCAAACTGTGCAGCGAAAATGGCGCCCTGCTGATTTTTGACGAAGTTATGACCGGCTTCAGAAGCTGCTTTGGCGGTGTCAGTAATCTCAGTGAAGTTTCTCCTGATCTGACCTGTCTCGGCAAGATTGTTGGCGGCGGAATGCCGCTTGCCATCTATGGTGGCCGCGCTGAAATAATGGCGCATATCGCACCAGACGGCCCGGTCTATCAGGCTGGCACTCTCGCCGGCAATCCGGTTGCTGTAGCAGCCGGCATCGCAACTCTCAAAAAGATCAAGGCGCAGCCGCATTTTTACGAACATCTGCTGGCGCGCGCCGGCAAACTCGAAGCCGGCATCGCCGCTGCTGCTGAAACCGCTGGCTTTAAGGTCGCCTCGAACCGTTTTGGCTCGATGTTTACCATGTTTTTCACCGATCGGCCGGTCGTCGATTACCAGTCGGCAAAGACTTCGAACACCGAGCTGTTCGCGCGCTGGTTCCGTGGCATGCTCGCCGAAGGCATCTATCTCGCGCCCTCCCAGTTCGAAGCCGCCTTCGTTTCGGCCGCCCACAGCGACGCCGACATCCACCACACCATAGTCGCCGCCACCCACGTCTTCAAACAACTCGCCGCCGGAAAGTAACCGCCTTAACCGCAGATTACGCAAATTTCACTGATCCCGGCGAACAGCTCTGATGCTCGTTCTCGTAATCGTAATCGTGCTTGCCTGTCCTGCGTAGCCTTGGCGAAGCAGAGTAATCGCGAGTCGAAAAGGAAGACCTCGCACAAAGCCGCAGAGACACAGAAAG
>CAZMWO010000169.1:0-7190 GCA_964569565.1 uncultured bacterium
AACGGCAGATTCAAGCTCGAGCCGGCTTTCGCGACAGCAGGAATCGAGCCCGAACCGTTCACACTTCTACAGATCGTCGATATCTTCGCCGGCACCATGGCGGCCCGCTACAATGATTTCACCATGGAACTCGACAACCTGCATCTGCTCAACAGCCTGGTACGCAAATACGGTGCGCGTGCAGCTTCTGAGATTTTTGAAGACGTCGTGTTTTATGAAGATCCTGAAATATACACAACTCTCGGCGATATGCCGTTTTTCAAACCCGGCTTCCGGTTTTCGCCAAGAACCAGCCCGACCAGCAGTTTCACTGCTCCGACGCATTCTCCGACCCTGCAGACGCAAAAACGCAACCGCCTGCTCAAGGCGCTTGGGGTTCCAGACAAGTCTGGCAGCTATGGTGCCGCGCTCAGCCTGGTACCGCGTGGCGAAAAAAAAGCTCTGCTCTACGGTGGCCCGCAAATGGGTTATTTCAAGCCTTCGGCTGTATATGGTATCGGTCTGCACACGCCTGATTTCGACCTGGTCGGTACAACGCCGGTCGGCTACATCGCTTTGATGTTCGCCACCAACCGAAATATGGCTTTTACCTCGACCGCAGGTGTTGGCAATCTCGTTGACCTGGTCTATCTGAAAGCAGACCCCGATGTTCCGAATGTGCTGAGCGGCCCCGGCCAATCTCTGCAAATGAACCGCAGGACCGAAGAAATCAAAGTCAAAGGCCAGTCGAAGCCGGTGTTGCGCGAGGTTATCAACACCGATCTCGGCCCGGTAATGGCGGTTGAAGGTGATACTTACTACGTTAAACAGCGCGCCTGGAAAGGCCGCGTGGTTGAGTCTTACGCCGCCTGGTTTGACTCGACCTTCTGCGACAACCTGCAGGACTGGCTTACCGCCTCTGATCGTAATTCTCTTTCAATAAACTGGCTTGCTGCCGACCGCGAAGGCAACATCGCTTTCGTCCATTGCGGGCTGGGCAAAAGCAGACGCAGCTTTGGCGACGATCGTCTGCCGGTTAATCAGCCGACATCCTTTGTCACACCGGAAAAACGCCTTGCTGCCATGAACCCGGCCAGTGGCTTCTATGCCAACTGGAACTGCCCGCCGGTCAAGGGTTATCGCAACGGCGACCTGCAGACCAACTGGGCCGCCGACCAGCGCACCCGCTATCTCGCGGATCATATTGCGGTAAACCGCCAGAACTGGTCGCTCGAATATCTCGCCCAGCTTGACCGCGACATTGCCTTCACCGATCAGCGCGCCTGGTTTTTCAGAGATCAGCTGCTCTCTCTGATCGACGAAAACCGGCTTACCCCAATGGCAAAAAAAGCTTTCGTTCAGTTGCGTGACTGGAACGAGCTGCTGACTGACCACAACGACGATGGCAGTTACGATGATAAAAGTGCCGGCACTTTCGACCTGTTTTTCAATGCTTTATACAATAAAGTTCTGGCTGAAAAGCTCGGCGACTTTGCCTGGATGTCAGGCTCAGATTCAACCTGGACCCAGTCGAACCTGCTTAAAAAAGCATTGTTCGGCCAGAGCTGGCACGATTATCTCGCCGGCCGCGATGCCAGAGAATTTGTGACTGAAATATTCGAAAACACCGTTAAATCAGCCGCCGCCGGCGATAAACTGCCGGACTTTCCGGCAAAACGCATGGAATTCGCACCGGTAAACCATGTTGGCGCTCCGACCATGAACAGCGTCGCTTCTTGCACCCCGTTCATGAACCGCGGCAGCGATATTCAGCTGGTCGAACTGAGTCCTGCCGGCATCAGGATTCTCGGCTGCACGCCGCCAGGCAACACCGCAACCGGCGAAGCCGCCGAGAACCAGATGCGCGATTTCAAAGCCTTCAAATTCAGCCCCCGCCCGCTCTATCTCAAAGATGTAAAAGCCCTGCGCGGCCGCTACATGGTGATCAGTACCGAATAAGAATAACCTGTATTCGATCCCGAACCCGATAGCGATACCGATGGCGAGAGCATGCAGCAGATACAGGCTGACAGTCTCAATCGCCTGAATTTGTCGGTGATGGGGTAGCCTCAGTCTGCGCCTGCTCGAGCAGTTCGACGATGCGTTGCCGGTTTTTCAGCATTTCTATTTCGTCCTGAGGTATTCCCTCAGTGCCTATATGGCGTGGCGGAAACCTGGGAATCAATGCCTTCGCCACATCCAGAGGCTTCTGCCCGGCGTTGTTAAGAATCAGGGGGCCCGCACCCCTCTGCAGAAGCAGTTCGACCATGCCGGGACTGCCGGTGCGAACAGCTTGAAACAGCGCAGTTTCTCCTGTTTTGTCACTATCATTGATACCAGCACCGCGATCGAGCAGATAGCAGACCGCCCGCTGCCGGTTTTCGGTGGCAGCTCTGATCAGGGCGTTCTGCCCGGTGGGAGATTCGTTTGGCCACTTTGGCACAATCAGCTCTGGTGCGGCACCTGATTCGCGCAGAAAATTTTCGATTTCTCCACGATTCAGGGCATCACATAGAGACAGGGGCGTCTCACCGCTGTAGTCAGCCATATCTATGACTGCCCCCAGGCGTATCAGTTCGGATACTGCTTCGAGGTTGTCGGTGGTAATAGCGTGATAAAGTGGCGTTCTGCCTTTGCGATCGCGGGCTTCAAGTTCGCAGCCGATGTCTGTCAGCAGTATTATAACTTCGGCATCGCTGTTGCGTGCTGCCAGATGCAGCGCTGTCTGTCCGTAGATATCGGCGTTCGAAATACTCGGGTGTTTCAGCGCCAGTGCTTGAATCGATTTGCAGCGCTGCGAGCGGATGTCGAACTGTGGCACTTTTTTGAGCGGCGGCCAGCGCTTTTTCTTCCTGAGGCGGCTTTTGATTTCGCGCATACGGGCATTGACCTTTTCGACGTATTCTCTGGTTTTTGCAGCAGCGAGGCGATCTTCACCTCTGGTGATCGATTCCATCAAAGGTGTGCGTCCAAGCTTGTTGCCGATGCCGAGGTCAGCATTCAAACCCAGCAGATGTAATATGAGTTCATCACGATGGTTGGCTGCAGCCAGGTGCAACGCCGTATTACCTTGCTTATCGGCTGTGTTGATGTCAAATCCTGACGAGGCTATCGCTGCAATCATCTCGACCTTGCCGTTCTTTGCCGCCAGAAACCATGGCGGTTCTTTGCCACGCGGCGCATAATCGGGCGATGCATCGAGCTGCAACAGCACTTTCACAGCATTGTCGCGTTGCCTTTCAACAGCCAGCCAGAGAGGTGTCCGCTTTTCATCGTCGAGTTCGTCGACACGGCGACCGCCGCGAACCAGCCAGCGCAGGCGGGTCAACTCGTTGTTGAGCACCGCTTCATGCAACGGAAAGGGTTGCTCAGAAGCTGTTGTCTGCTGGTCTGGATCCTGTTTGATATGTGCAGGAATTTTTTTCCACATGGCAAAGGCGATATCGGTAAGACCATTGCTGTCGGCAAGTTCGATGGCATTTTCCCCGGCATGGTTGCGCAGAAGCACCGGCGGTTCATGCGCCAGCATAATCTCAGCCATTTCAGGCGCACTGATCAGAGCCGCAATATGTAATGGCGTATTGCCAAGGCTGTCAACGATATCTATGCGGGCTCCATGTTTAAGCAGCATACTGGCGATTGCTGCATTTTTTTGTACTACAGCACGGGCAAGCGGAGTGATGCCGTTCATCTTCCAGATATGCATGTAGCTGCCGCGAGAATAAAGACTATGACGGGCCTTAACAAAAGCCGGGTCGGTCAGGGAAAAGCTGGCGATTTCGCTGGCGATGTTGGGGTTGGCACCAAGTTCAAGCAGGCTGGCGACAGCCAGATTCGCGTTCCTTTCGGCGCCGCGCAGCAGAGGCGTACCACCGTATGCGTCGAGACAGTCGATGGTAAGCCCTGATTTTATAAGTCTGGCGATAACCTCAGGTCTGGCGTTGTTTTCAGCCGCCATATGCAACATGGTGTCAGCTGTAATACCCTGCTTCAGCGTTGTGTCTGCTCCGGCATTGAGCAGCGCCAGGACAGTATCATGTGCGCTGCCGTCCAGTGCAAAGCATAGAGGAGTTTCGGCTTTATAACTCAAAGCCTCCAGATCTGCGCCCTGCTTGAGCAGATATCTGACCAGTTCTGTTCTGTCGCCTCGGGCGGCCCAGTGCAGCAGTGTGTAACCCTGTTGATCGGTCTCTTTCAGGTTAAAACCGAGTTCGATCGCCAATTTTACTGTGTCGATGCAGCCGATCCAGGCCCAGCCGAAAACTGATTCATATTTTTCTCCGGGAGTTTCGCCTGGAAAAAACAGAGGGCGCAGGTCGACGCCCTTGTCAGCGATACGGCGCAACGCCGCTACTCCCTCAGGCTTTTCGACCAGCGCTTTGAAGAGATTTTTGTGTTTTTTATCATGTAGAACCGTTAAATCAGCCGTGGCGCCATGTTCGAGCAATATATTGAACAGTTGCCAGCGGCCGGTCGCCTGCAGCAACGGCGGCAGACCATTGCTGCAGGTGGCGTTCGGGTTGGCGCCTGTCTTGAGAAGAAAGCGCAGGGGCTCGCTGTAACCAGCATTAATGACTTTTTCGAGCAGCGTGGCGCCGCTGGCCGTCTTATATTCGATATCTGCTCCGCTCTTTATCAGCAGCTCGCTGGCGCTGGCCGAACCGGCCATGATAGCGGCAAACAACAGAGGTTCTTCCTTGCTGTTGGCGAGGTTTGGGTCGACGCCATGCGCGAGGGCGCGCGACAACAGATCGATTCTGCCGCTCGAGGTCCAGCTGTGAAGAATCGACGTGCCTGAGGCGGCGATTTGAGTAAAATCCGGCTGCTGTTCAAGCAGAAATTCGATGATTTCGGACTGACCAAAGCGTAATCCCATTGAAAAAGGCGACTCGTTCCAGCGGTCTTGTTTGAACAGGTCGGCGCCAAGGCTGACCAGTTTTTCGACACGCCATTTTGACGGTTCCCAGCGTATCAGCTCATGAAAAACCGTTCTGCCATCATGTGAAACCGTGTTTATCGCTGCCCCTTTTTTGATGAGCCACGAAAAGGTAACCAGCAACGGGTCTGCGCCAACGCTCTCGAAAAGTGGCGTAATACCGCGTTTGTCAAAATGGTTGACGTTGGCACCCCGTTTCAGAAGCAGTTCCGACAGAGCAAAATGCCTTTGTTTGACGGCCATGAACAGAGCTGTGCGCCCATTCCTGTCGGTTATATCGACGGGAACCGCGCGATCGAGCAACAGTCGCGTCAGACGAATGTTTCCTGCCTTCGCCGCTATATGCAGAGGCGTCAGTCCTTCATCGTTGGCTGCAACCGGATCGGCACCGGCTTTGAGCAGAGCGGTCGCCCACTGCCGGCTGTGTCGGCTGATAGAAAGATGCAGCGCGGTGTTGCCTTCGGCATCACGCTCTTTTGTGTCTGGTGTTCCGCTGAGCAGGCGTTCGATGGTAAGGCGCTGGTTCGACCTGATTGCCGCCAGCAGACTTGTCTCACTGGCAGCAGCGGTTCGCATCGCTTCCGCTTCTGCCGGGTCACGCCGGCTGAAGTTGATGAGCAGCTCAAAGAGGTCGTTGTCGCCGCGTTTGTCGGCAAGCTGCAGAGCAGTTTCGCCTTTCTTGTCAACGATGTCGGGTCTGGCCCCGGCCTGCAGCAGAGGTATAACCAGGTCACTGCCAAATCCTCTGAGAGCTATATGTAAAGGCGTGGCCCCGTCAGTTGTCGTCGCATTCGCATCAAAACCGGCCTTCAATAACGTTTTAACCAGTCTTTCATTATTGCGCGCAACCGCCAGATGCAGTGCGGTTTCACCTTTATCAGTTCGGGCCGGTATTTCATTTGAGGTCATGGCACGTAACAGAAATCCAGCCATGGCCCGACGATCATCTTTTACGCATTGTAACAGCAATGCAGCCCGGCCTTTTGCCTCATTGCCGGCAGATCCATCCGGCAACTGCAGTCGGGCACCGTTCTCGACCAGCTCCGTAAGCATTATCGGATCATCGTATCTTTCGGCCAGCGACATGATCGTGTCGCCGTTACTGGCAACAGCATTGATATCAGCACCATTTGCCAGCAGGTAATCTTTTATTTCACCGGCACTTTCGCTTTTGAAGCGTTCTTTGTACAGTGTGAGAAGCGGTGTGTAACCGGAATTATCGCGTGCATCGACTGCGGCGCCTGCTTCGACGACAAAAAAGACAGCGTTGATCTGGCGGGAGATACAGGCCAGATGAAGTGGCGTGCGACCATAATCGTCTCTTACATCGATTTTTGCGCCGCGGTCGAGCAGGAATGCAACATTTTCCGGAAATTCGCCGGAACAAGCATACATTAACGGCGTATAGGCTCCTGACGCAACGGTTTCGATCAGGGCACCGGCTTCCAGCAACGCCGGCAGGCTGTTTTTGTCGAGTTTTGCCGCGACATGCAGCGGGGTGCGCTGCCAGTTGTCGGCAAGCTTCACGTCTGCCCCTGCTTTCATAAGCATCGATGCCACCTGCGGCAGATTGTAAAAAGCCCTGATCAGCGGCGTGCTTTCTTCGGCATCTCGGCAGTTCGGGTCAGCACCTGCGCGCAGCAGATAACGCACGGCAATCTGATTTTGCGCCAGAATAGCCTGAATCAGCAGAGGCGTGCCCTTTTCGTCTTTACTGTCAGGATCGAGATCAGGGTTGATCAAAAGACTGCGTGCGCCCTTTTCAATCAGCAGATCGACAGTCTTGAGGTCAGGATCAGTCATAACATGATCGAGTGCGGTTTTGCCCTGTTTGTCCTTGAGGTTGGGATCAGCCCCGTTGTCGATCAGAAAAATGATCAGGTCAGCCCGGTGATTCGATATTGCCTTATTCAGGGGTGTTCTGTCCCATGCATCTCTTTCGTTGGGGTCGGCACCGGCAGCAAGTGCTTCGGCAAAATCCTTAACTTCAGTATATTTATCGCTTCTGCCCAGCAGTTCTAAAAAAGAAGCACCAGCCATGACCGGCAGACTGATCGGCATTATAAAAAGAACCAGCATGAGACAGACATTCAGTCTTTTCACAAGCATTGTTTCCCCCAGAATTTGTTTCTCTATGAGCATTATGCCGCGCCACTGAGATATTGTCGACAACAAACTTTTAATGCGCGGTAAGATCATATTGGTTGCGAGGCCGAATAAGAATAACGCGATTCGATAGCGATAGAAGAGGTGATTTTTTGCTGCCGGGCAAAAA
>CAZMWO010000170.1:0-937 GCA_964569565.1 uncultured bacterium
GGGAAGGCGAGTGGAAGCTCTCGCTTTAGATACACCATTGATCCCGCTGTTCCCTGGCGAATCATTGTTTGGACGGATGAGAAGCCGTGTGTTGCCGAGGTTTCCAGCACTCTTGCGCACGAATTCTTCCATGCCATGCAGTGGTCGTGGAAGCCTGGATTTAGACTCAAAAGTAACCACGAAGCCCTTTCGATCCTCGAGTCAGGTGCTGATTGGTTCATGTACTTTCATGCGGGTGAGGGAAAAGGTCTCGAGATCTTGCTTGAGAGCTTCAATCCAGGGATGGTCAGTCTCTGGCCGCATTGGGAGAAAACCTCAACCAGGGCCGGTCATTACCTCCTGAGCGGCTTCCTGCATTGGGCTTTCCTTCGGCTGGAAATGAGCCCCGGGGAGTTCGTAGCGTTGCTCCTCGATGCAACCCACGGGGGGACGTTTGAACCTCTAGTGAAAAGACTTGGATACGAAAGGCTGGAAGAAGTCCTCCGTGAGTATTACCTTTTCTGCTGGTGGATGGGGCTGGGTGGTCCGACCCCGATCCAGTCTCCCTTTCTCGACTATTTTCCGGCCCTTGCCGGGAAACCCTTTTTTGCGTCCAACCAATCCAAGCATTTCGAGGGTATTATCAAAGACGGGGACATCGAATATTCACAAGAATCAGTGTCTCTCAAACCTGGCCAATGCAACTATTTCAAGGGTCCGGTCAGCCTCCTCAAAGGCGGCTGGGAAATCACCGGGCGCATCCCCCCGGACGAACTGCTCCTGTTGGCGAGCTTTCTATCGAATGGGAAGTATCTTTCCTGCCGCCAGTTGAACGGGATCGACGACATCCGGAATCTTCGGAACCAGATCCCGGAAGGAGCCGACGGTTGGTCGCTCTTTCTCCATCGTCACCTGCCGGCTGCGGCTTCCGGGGCCGCGAAGATCGAGCCCGGGGAAG
>CAZMWO010000170.1:947-7174 GCA_964569565.1 uncultured bacterium
GATTTTTCGCCACGGGAAAGTCCCCGTCGGCCCTCCTGGGAATGATCTGCCCCCGGCAAAAAGCAACAATTTCTAAGCACAATTTCTGACTTCCTTATTACTGTTTAGCTGTTCGAATTCAGTCGGGCTGAGATAATCGAGTCCAGAGTGTATTCTGATGTGGTTCTTTTCTGCCGACAGCGAACGGATGAACAGCATTTTCTGAGCTGTTGTTATCGATTGAGATTCGACCGTCACTTAAATAAACGAAAACCTACTTCCAGTCGGGGAGGTCTTTATCGACAGGGTGTTCCACTTCTGCCAGAAGGCCATCCATCATAAGCTTATGATATAGGTCACTCCATAGCCCTCTGTTTCGAGTTTCCCACATGGTTGATAAAACTGTTTTTCCCTGCATGTTTCTGAGGCGGGTATTGGCTCCCAGGGCTATCAACAGGTGTGCAGCAGGTAAGTTGTTCTGCATGATCGCATAGTGAAGCGGAGTATCGCCATTCCAGTTGGGCTGGTTGATATCGGCGCCGGCGCTGGCCAGACGATTGATCATGTGGGGAACATACTGCAAGTTTTCGCCATAGGATAGAAGAATCTGGTGAAGCGGGCGATTGCCGTTGAACAATATGGCGTCAGGATCGGCTCCTTCCTGCAGCATGGTTGCGATGAATTCCTCTGAACAACTTTTCAGCGCATTCCCCCACAGGCGCTTGAATCCTTCTGAGTTTGCCAGAGCGGGATGCAAACCTCTTGGCCTGAGTCTTTGAAATGTGGCAAAATCGGTTGCATAAAAAGCCGGCGGACACCCTTCAAGATCCGGAGTGTCAGTGGCAATTCCGAATTGCACGATTTGATTGAAAAGTTCATGACTCCCTTTTTGCACCGCAAGGTGAAGCAATGTCGCTCCGTCGCGCGTAAACAGCAATACAGCTTCAGAGGCTGATGGGAGTGCTTCCAGCTGTTTGGGATAACGGAGATAATGAACTGGCGTATAACCGGAGGCATCAAAAAGCCTCCAGGAGTAAAAGCCCATGCAATTGGCCAGATTGCGCAGCGAGTCTGAATCGGCACCGGCTTCGGCTGCGAGGTGCAGAAGGGATTTTTCTCCCGGTTGGAATTTTAACGACGAGCATCCTCCATGCCTGGCAAACGCGACGATTGTGCGAAAGTGGCGAAGCTCGATCGCCCGTTCCAGCATTCTCGACAGCTGGGCAGGAGGTCCCTTCCGGCCGCGAGCAGTTTGTAACATTTCAGCCAGAGTCGCTTCCTGTTCATCTGTGAAATTGCCGGTTCGATAGAGGAACATTGCTTTAAAGGCGGCATCAGGAGATGACCCATGGTCGAGCATAAACTTCCATACAGATGGAACAGCCTGCTCGCTCTCTGAAACAGCATGCCAAAGCTCATCGCGCATGAGCAGCCACATGGTTGGGGCGAGATACCTAATTGCCCTTAGTCTAAGCAGGTCGCCATTTTTGACCGTTTTCTCTACATTATTCAGAAGCAGGCTGTAAAACATAACGACAGCTACACAAAACACAAAGGCTGTGGCGGCTGAAGCTCTTTTCTGCCTGCTCATCCAGAAAAGCAGCCATACCGGAAGAAACAGCAGAAAACCCGCAAGGGTTGCCAGGCCTGAAAGCCAGACCATCACCTGAATCATCGAAATCCTCCCCGGGCATGTATTCTAAGTCCTGACTGTTCTAACCAAGAATACTACACCAGGCCGATGTGTACAAAGATTATCAGAATAAACAGGGAGATTGCACTTAAAATATTTCGCCTGGTGAGAGTCGAAGCGTTCCGCGCTGCTGGATAGGCGAGTGGAGTCTGAGTTGCGGCGGCCGACCATTAAGGAAAAAGTCGTCTTGACCTGAAAAAAAGGGGAATGATATACTCCGTCAGGAAAAGCAAAGTCTGATCCAACTTAGTTCTAGACATACAGTTCGGTTGGGAAGAGCTGTTTTCTTCGCCGCAAATTTTACAAGAGGCCGATAATGAGAAATACTCCCGCCCTGATCAGACATGAAACCCGCTTCGGCAGCATCGAGGAAGGTGGGCCGTCAGATATTCTCGCTGACCATGCAACAGCTTTTTTTATCGCCCATCTCACGTTGAACGGAGGAGAAAGAGTCGCCGAGCCGGGCTGCGGAACCGGTGTCCTGTCACTGTTCGCTGCTTTGGCTGGTGCGAGTGAAGTGACGGGGACCGATATCGACGAACGATCTCTGGCCGCAGCTCACGCCAATGCCAGGCTGAATCGCCTGGAAAAGCGGGTAAGATTCCTTCGCGGTAATCTTCTTGACCCCATTTCCGGCCATCTCGACGTCGTGCTGTCGATTCCTCCGCAAAAGCCTGCCCCAGGGCCTTTTAACCACAGGTTTTACGGAGGCTTCGACGGAACCGATCTGTTGCGGGAAATCATTGATCAGGCGGCTGATCGGCTTGTTCCAGGCGGAAAACTCTGGTTGTTTCACCATTCGCTTGCAAATCCGCGCCGGGTATCTGAATGCCTTCAGAAGGCTTTCTCAGTCAGGGTGGTCGCGGAAAAAAATAGGCCGTTCACCGTGTCGGAGTTCGAAAATTTAACTCCCGGCATGATGGCGCACCTCGAAGAGCGAAGAAAACGGGGTGAGTCCGAATTCGAATGCGATGGTGAGACTGGCGTTTTTACCGCGTGGTTGCTGGAAGGGGAACGAAAGTGACCGGTCACCGCCCCAGATTGATCGTGGTTGCCGACGACCTGGGAATGTCCCCGGAAGTCGATGCCGGAATAAGGGAAGCCATTCGGAGAGGCATTGTGACAACCGCAGACCTGCTGGTCAACCCACCTTTTGCTACCGACCTGGAGGCTTTTACACGAGACGTGCCGTGCGTTTCAGGCTCTCCGGAAAACAGCAAATTTTCTCTCGGTCTGCATCTCAATCTATGCCTGGGCCGACCCTGTTGCGAAACTGGGCTGGTTCAGTCATTGGTCACCGACAATGGTTTTTTCCACGCGTCGCCCGCCGAAGCCATCATTCACCTGAAACCTTCTGAGGCACGAAAAGAAATCCTGGCCCAGTTGGCTACCTTCGAAAAGCTTACTGGCAGCCTCCCGGCACACCTCAGCTTTCACAAGCACCTTTCCACTCACGACGAAAGAATTCTCGCTCTGCTGGCCGAGGTTGCAGGAACATGGCGAATTCCCGCCCGGGCGGTCAATTCTGCGCAGGCGTCCTTTCTACGCGACCAAAAAGTGCTGGTTAACGACCATTTTCTCGGCGATGTGCGTCCATCGCCATACTGGACTCTCGGACGCCTCCAGGAGCAGTTGCAGTCAGTCCCGCGGAAAGGGATTATAGAACTCATGTGTCATCCCGGTTATGTGATGCCGGCCATGAAAGGTGTCTGGTATCAGGCCGAACGCATGGAGGAACTCACGACATTCACCTCGACCGAAGCCTTCGCTCTTACGCGTGATTTTGATCTCCTGCCAAGCTCTCCGCAGATTTTCTCTGTTGAAGCCACAGAATCAACGGCCCCGGGCAAGCACAGAACTCCCGCGAACAAGGGAACAAAAGCTCCCGGTGATGAAACGGAGCGACCATGAAAAAGACGGAACTTCTGGTTCTCGATTACTCACCCTATGACAATGATTTCGACCGGCGCAGCGATGCTTTGATCGTGGAGGCCGCGACCAGCATGGGCGTTCCGGCCCGTATCGAAGCTCTCGACCGGCAATTAGAGCCGACAGGTGATGAGTCACTGATCTGGCTTCGTTTCGATCTACGTTCTCGAAGTGATTTTCAACGCGTCACCGAAGTGGCGGAGATGCTTGAGAAGATGAACCGGCGCGTGTTTCCCAACGCAACGACAATCAGGCTGGCAGAAGACAAATGGGAAACCTTTAGGGTGCTGCAGAAAGCCGGAGTTGCCATCCCGCAGACATTCAGAGGCTGCGAAGCTGAAAATTGTGCTTTTCCCGCAATTTTTAAAACTCGGGTCGGCTGGGGAGGACTGGGAAAAGTAATCCTGCAGACACCCGAGGAACTGGCCGCCCGGCCGGAATCAACCCGGGCCCAGCTCCAGGGCCCTGAATACATTTGCCAGAATTATATCGAACATGACAGCACATTGATTGCCGCTCTGACCGTAGAGGGACGAATCTGCTGTATTGAGGACGCAGGCGACGAGGCTTTCGTCGATAGTCGCGGCCCGGTAATCGATCTGCCGGAATCTGGCTGGGAGCAGGCTGAACTGGCATTGCGAGCAATCGGGCTGGTTGCCGGAACCGTCGATCTCCTGCGCACTCCGCAAGGGGAGTATTTAGTGCTTGAGGTAAACGCCGCGCCGCGTCTTACCTACCCACATCTGCCCGGGGTCGATCTGGCAAAACCTATGGTTCGGGCTGTGCTGAACCGGCTACAGGAGGCGGTCGCCTGAACATAATTGTGCTGAGCCCTTTTGCCCCTTCCTCACTACGTGGAAACAGCGTTGCTGCGCAGCGCCTGACTGAAGGCTTCCGCGCCGCAGGGCACCGGGTTGTGCCGTGTTGCGTGGAGGATCCCGACTGGGAAGAGCATCTCAAATCGCGCCTGCGTGCGGGCGACTTCCCGGATGTGTGTCTGGCCATGCATGCCTGGCATTGCGCCGACGCTATAGATCGCCTGCACGCCACATTCGCACGCCAAACCCAGAAACTGCCGGTGGTCATATCGCTGCGAGGTACCGACCTTAATGAAATGCTTGAATCTTCAGAAACAAGTGAGCGGGTGCTTAGAACTCTGGCGACGAGCTCCGGCATTATAGTGTTTCATCCTTCTGGCCGTGAGGCTTTGTGCCGGGTCGATGCGGAATGGCACGACAAGATCAGGGTGATCAAGAACGGCGCCACATTGCCCCAATCTTCGGTGGATTACCGCGTGAAGCTTGGCATAAGTGCGCAGACTACGGTGTTTCTGAGCATTGCCGGTCTGCGTGAGGTGAAGCGGCCGCTGCTGGTTCTTCCATGGCTCGTGGAACTCCACGATGCGAACAGTATCCCCCCTGCTATATCTTATATTCACGTTGGATCTGCCCTTGAACCAGATGTCGCGAGATCCTTTCATGACTTTCGCAGTCGCTATCAATGGATGCACCATCTAGAACACGTGCCGCATGAGGAAATCGATTCGGTCATTCGTTGCGCCGATGTGTTCATCGCCGGCAGTCGCTCGGAAGGAATGCCTCATGCCGTTTGCGAAGCAATGCTCGGCGGCCTTCCCATGCTGTTGTCGGACATTGAAGGGCACCGGGCCATGGCCACCCCGGAAATCGACGCTCTCTTTTTCGCGACCCGGAACGATTTTCTGCGTCAGGTCATGCGCTTGAGAAATGAGCCAGGACTGCCTACTGTTCTGGCCAGGAATTCAATGGAGCGCGCCCGGAAAAATGTCTCAGATAACCGGGAAATGAAGGAATATCTGGAATTTTTTGAAAATATATTAGAGAGATGTTCTAAATCCCGGCTGCTCTAACCAGGAATGGTAGGGTTATTTGCTGTCCTGGGTGATGATGTTTGCCCAGTCTGGGGGCGGTGGAACTATCAGGAAGCCTTTGATGCGGTTGTGCAGAATTCTTGCCGGGTTGTCAGCGGGGTAGTGCTTGAGATGATCTGCCAGAACGCGCTCGGCTTCGGCAAAATCGCGGCGATTTAGCGCAGCCTGGCTTGCGTCGTATGCTGTCTTACAGGCTCTGGCTTTTTCGAGGAATGCTTTGTCGGTCTCGGCTGATTCGGCGAGAACTTCGTAAACATCGACATGCTTGTCTTTGCCGGCAACTTTGAGTTTGCCGAGTCGTCGCGAGAGAATTGCTGATTCAGCGAGTTCAGCGGTTGAGTCGCTTACCAGGATCTCCGACTGAAAAAGCTTGTTGGCGGTTTCGAGGCGGGCGGCGAGGTTTACATTGTCGCCGATAACCGTATAGTCGAAGCGCATGGTAGAGCCCATGTTGCCGACCACTACTATTCCTGTGTTTATGCCGATCCTGGCTTTTATTTCGGGCTTGCCTTCCTGCTTCCATTTTTCGCGCAGGCGGGCAAGCGCTTTTTGATTCTCGAGGGCGCAGCGGCAGGCTCTGATCGCATGGTCCTTCTGGTCGACGGGCGCGCCGAAAACGGCCATGATCGCGTCGCCTTCGTATTTGTCGAGCAGACCGTCATATTTGAAAATTATCTCGGTCATTTCCGACAGATATTCATTCAGCAGGCTGACGAC
>CAZMWO010000171.1:0-7104 GCA_964569565.1 uncultured bacterium
TCAGCCTGAATGTGCGGCTGTGCTTCTTGACAGCGGTGCCGATATCGAGTCCGTCCGGGTCGAAGGTGCGGTCACGCCTCTGGCGATAGCTGTGTTCAAGAACAATCTTGAAGTGGCCGAATTTTTTCTCAGTCGTGGCGCTGATCTTAATGCCCGTGTAATGAACGGAGTCACCATTATGATGGCGGCGGAACGTCGCGCATCACCTGCCATGAAGGCGCTGCTGAGTCGTTATAACAAATAGGCTGCTGCCGGCGGTTTGACCGCAAACTTTTCATAAGGATCCGGGCGACTGAACGTTATGAATGACGAAGAGATCACACTGCAGCGAAACCTTCCCTGCGTAAAGTGCACCGAGCGACTTTCAACCATCAGAAGCTTTGACGGTGTGGTTGTTGACCGCTGCCCGAAGTGTTCTGGCACATGGTTTGACGGTGGCGAACTCGAGCAGGTTCTTGGCGAAGCCTTCAACTATCAGGCGCTGATGCGCATCGTAAGTTCACGCCTTTCAGAATATATCTGCCCATGTTGCAGGATGTCGATGCGCGCGCTCGTTTTCAAATTTAATAACGGGGAACTGGTAATCGACAACTGTCCGGTTTGTCGTGGCTTCTGGCTCGACAGCGGCGAACTTGAATCGGTAAGGAATCTGGTCGAAACCATAAAGGATGGAGTGGCTCCGGTAAAGGTCGGCTTTTCAGCGGCACGCCCGGTCAGCCGGATCGCGGGCACATTTTCGCTGGACGATCGTCCTTTGCTTAAGGATTCTGCGCTCGATCACTATCGCAGTGTTGATTATGACACAGGTGCAGAAATCAAACAGATCGAAGCATCAACTTATATTTTTGCTGCATTGACGGCGCTGCCGATTGAAGTATTCAACCCAGTCAGGGCACCGGCCTTCGGGCTGTATATGCTGATAATTCTCAATATCGCGTTGTTTCTACATACCGGCAATCTGGAGTCCAATGAGTTTCTGCCCTTCATGAAGCAGTTCGGCATGGTTCCGGCAGATGTTCTGGCCGGCAAATTACACACCCTTCTGACTTCATTGTTTTTACACAGCAGTTTCTGGCATCTTTTCGCCAACATGTATGTGCTCTATGCCTTCGGCGACAATGTGTACGACCTCTTCAAAGATCATGGCGAGTCAAAAGGTCCGCATCTATTCATGCTCTTTTATATTATTGTCGGAGTTTTTGCCAGTATTGTACACATAGTTCTGACGGCCTTCAACCCGATGACGGCTGCCATCCCGGTAATTGGCGCCAGTGGCGCCGTGAGCGGAGTATTGGCAGCTTACTGGCGGGCTTTTCCGAAGACCAGAATATATCAGATTCTTTTCTGGTACCCGTTCAAGATCCCGATATGGCTATATGTCAGTTTCTGGATACAGATTAATATTATCATCGGTCTTGCTGCCGGTTCGGGCGCGCGTGTTTCCTGGCAGGCGCATATCGGTGGTTTTATCGCCGGATATTTTCTTATTCCGCACTTTCTGCCTTTTCGCCTCGAAAGACTCCAGAGGAAAGAAAAAGCTTCTATCGGGATGTAAGTTTATCCGCTTTTTCAGCAAAGTTCCAGACATTCCATGAGCCCTGTTACCGGTATTTCAAGCCATTCCGGGCGGTTGTTCATTTCATAGCTGAATTCGTAGAGCGCCTTTTCGAGGCAGAACAGCGCGAGTATTCTGTCGAAAACATCACGTTCAGGCGGAACCGATGGGCAGCTCGCTACGGCTTCCAGATATCCCTGCAGAAATCTCGCGCGTGCAGCTTTTTCCCATTCGCGGGTATAGACGTTCATCACGGCATAAGACTCTGGTTTTTCCTGCCTGACTTTGCGTCGTGCGGTTTCGGCAGCATAGCTGAACGAGCGCACCACGCCGGCGACGTCGCGGATCGGGCAGTGACGGGCAAGTCGTTCTTCGAGCGGCCGGGCCGGTTCGCCCTCGAAGTCGATCAGCACGAAGTCATTGGCGACGAGAAGTATCTGGCCAAGATGCAGATCACCATGGTGACGGGTCTTTACCAGACTGACACCAGACGGAATCATCGCCCGCATCTTCTTCACCATCTGGTCGGGGTGGGCGGTCATGCGTTCAAGCAGGGGTTGCAGTTCGGCCGAAAAGTCGGCAAGTCTTTCGGCGAGCTGTTTGAGGGTAGACCGCAGTGTTTTTTCCATGTTGTCTGCCCATTCCTGAATGTCTTTTTCAACTATGGGTTCCGGCCTGAATGCAGGGTCATCGCTGTCTTCGGCAAGTATGCTGTGCATCCTGCCGACGCGCTGTCCAAGCGTCTGCATCCGGCTGAGATAGAGTTCGTGTACTCCTTCTGACTCCGATGTTTCGCCGGTCGTCACGGGCTCGACAAGGCATGAGTCGAGAAAACGCTCGAGATAACTCAATGTGAAGCTCCAGCAGTCATTCTGATTATCGATGTATTCCTGCAGTATGCCGAGAGTGGTTGCATTGCCATCGTTGTGCACCAGTTCGATGGCGCCGGCGACTCTTGCGATATTGCTGTAGTTGGCGGCGGTCAGGTGTCTGCCCATCTGCAGTTCAGGGCTGGCGCCGCTCTGTATCTGGCGATAAACCTTGAAAATATACTTTTCGCCAAAGAATACTGAAGTATGGCTTTGCTCGATAATCGGGCGCCTTACCGCAAATTCGGCATCGGCAAAATCGTCGAGCAGACCGGTGCCGGTAAAATAGAGCTCAGATTCTGACAGTGTGATTTTTCGGTTTTCTTTCATGCAGCGCATTACGGCATGACAGAACGCATTGCTGCCCATGGCATCGATCAGATAGCCGACCTCATTCTGCTGCCGCGTTTTGCCAAAGACCCAGGCCGGTAGAATGCCGCCATCATGTGTCCTGTTTTCCCACATCAGCTGACCGGGGAAAAAGTAGTTCTGCCGCGTGCCATCAGCGAATTGTGCCGAAAAGATGTTGATCAGCAGATCGCGGCAGCCCGGCAGATCGAGTGGTTCGAGCATTTCAAAGGTTAATTGCTGCAATTCGCGGCCTTTGCCGGCAAACCAGCGTTTGCGCGTGCAATACTGCTGAGTCGCTTCCTGCAGCATTTTTTCGCGGCGCTTGTCGGCCAGCAGGCGGGCCATGTCGGGCAGTTGCGTGCTGTCGGCACTGGCGCGAAATACAATAACCGAGAGTTCCGGCATGGTCGAGGTATCTGGTTTCTGCCATGCCGGCCCGCTCGCCTTGCTCGACAATTCGAACCAGTAGAAGCCGTAGCCGGAAAGGCTTAGCTGATAAGGTTCTTCGCCGATCGTCGGAAAAGCGTGGCGGCCGAGCATCTCGATCGGAGTGAAGCCTTTGAATCTGGCGAGGTCGATCTGGACCGGCTGAGCCGATCGCGCCAGATTGGCGACGCAAAGAAGGTGCGTGTCTTCATGTGAGCGAAGATAGACGAGAATGCTGCGGTTCGCCGGTTTGATGAATTCGATGCTGCCTTCGCCGAATGCCCGGTAATGCCGGCGAACACCAATTATGCGTTTCATCCAGTTCAGCAGGGATGATGGATTCCGGCTCTGAGCCTCGACGTTCACGGCCTGATAACCGGTAATGGCTTCCATTACCGGTGGCAGAAACAGCCTTTCCGGGTCGCTGCTCGAAAAGCCGCCATTGCGGTCGGGAGTCCATTGCATCGGTGTGCGCACGCCGTTGCGGTCGCCGAGAAAAAGGTTGTCGCCCATGCCGATTTCATCACCGTAATAAAGAACCGGTGAGCCGGGCATCGAAAGCAGAAGGGCGTTCAGCAGTTCGATTTTGGCGCGGTTGTATTCAAGCAGCGGGCTGAGGCGGCGTCTGATGCCGACATTTATGCGTGCCCGCGTGTCTTTGGCGTAGGTTTCATACATGTAGTCGCGTTCTTTGCTGGTAACCATCTCGAGCGTCAGTTCGTCATGGTTGCGCAGAAAAATGGCCCACTGACAGTTCTGTGGTATTTCCGGTGTCTGTTTCATAATTTCGACGACGGGAAACCTGTCTTCGAGTGCGAGTGCCATGTAAATTCGCGGCATCAGCGGAAAATGAAACGACATGTGGCACTCGTCGCCTTCGCCGAAATACTCGGCGGCATCTTCCGGCCACTGGTTGGCTTCAGCCAGAAATATGCGATCCTGATAACGCTTGTCGAGTTCTTTGCGAAAGAGTTTGATGATATCGTGCGTCTCCGGCAGGTTCTCGCAGTTCGTGCCTTCGCGTTCGCAGAGATACGGAATGGCATCGAGTCTCAGGCCGTCAACACCCATATCCAGCCAGAAACGCATGACACCGATAAGCTTTTTTACTACCTGCGGGTTGTGAAAATTCAGGTCGGGCTGATGCGAGAAAAACCTGTGCCAGTAATAGGCCTTGGCCACCGGATCCCATGACCAGTTCGAGGTTTCGGTGTCGGTAAAAATGATGCGGGCATCTTTGAACCGGTTGTCGTCATCGTTCCATACGTAGTAATTACGTTTACTCGAACCTTTCGGCGCGCGGCGCGCCTCCTGAAACCACGGGTGCGTGTCGGAAGTATGATTGATGACCAGTTCGGTGATTACCCGCAGATTGCGACGGTGTGCTTCGCGCAGAAAGTGGCGAAAGTCGGCGAGGGTGCCGTAGCTGGGGTGAACGTCTAGATAGTTCGAAATGTCGTAGCCGTCATCACGAAAGGGTGACGGATAGAAAGGAAGCAGCCAGATGGTGTTGACGCCAAGACTTTGAATGTAGTCGAGCTTTTGTGTCAGCCCGGAAAAATCACCGATGCCATCGCCATTGCTGTCGTAAAATGCCTTAACATGCACCTCATAGATGATGGCGTTTTTGTGCCAGAGCTGGTTTTCTGTGTCAGCTGCGATATTTATCGACTTTTTCATCGGTGTCTCCTTGCGCGATCTGTTTGCTGATGATAGCTCTGTGCGCTCAATCGGTCAACATGATGGCGGCGCAACCCGGCAGCAGAGTCAGAATGTCGTCTTCTACACTGACCGGGCGATTCTGCATGATGATGCGTGCCCGGGCCAGGCTGGCATCGGCAAAACTGGCGCTGTTACCGTCCGGATTGACCAGAACCTTGATTCTGCCAGCATCATAAACATAGACATCCTTGCTGCTTCTTGCCGGTCTGAACGACCGCCGGCTCTTTCTGATCTCATCGAGATACTGGCGGCGCAGATCGATCAGTTTTTTGTACCATTCGACCATGGCGCAATGTTCATCATCTGCCGTCTCAGACCATTTGAGAATGCTGCGTCGGAAAGTCGTAGCGGCCTGCGGGTCGGCTACTTTAGCGCCGAGAAATGCGTAATCGCGTTTTCGCCCTTCTCTGACAGCCTTTGCGAGGCCTTTGTCGACATGGTCGGTGAAATACAGAAAAGGCGTGCTGGCGGCCCATTCTTCACCCTGAAACAGCATTGGCACGAACGGCGAAAGCAGCATCAGTGCCGCAGCGATCTGGCAGTTGTGCAGGCTCGTCAGATGGCAGAGTCTTTCGCCGTTGCCGCGATTGCCGACCTGGTCGTGCGTCTGGGTCGAAACGATAAATCGCTCAGGTGGCAGTGCTGCCGCCGATCGGCCATGCCGACGTTTTCGATAAGTCGAGTAGCGCCCATCGCAGATAAAATAGTCGTTGAGACACTTATCGAGGTCGGCGTGCCCGGCGAAATCCATGTAGTAGCCCTGCTGTTCGCCGGTAAGCATTACATGCACCGCATGATGAAAGTCGTCGAGCCATTGTGCTGCCAGGCCGTAGCCCCCTTTTTGCGGATTTTCAAGTATTCTCGGGTCATTGAGGCTGCTTTCTGCAATGAGACTGTATGAGCGGCCGGTTGTGGCGGTGAGCCGGTCGATCCTTGTCTGCAGTTCTTCGAGAATATGTACGGCCGAAAAGTCGAAGATTGCGTGTACCGCGTCGAGGCGAAGGCCGTCGAAATGGTAATCGCGCAGCCACATCAGAGCGTTGTCGATCACGAATTCACGCACCTGATCGCTGTGGGCACCGTCAAAATTGACAGCATCGCCCCATGGCGTGTGATAACGCTGCGCAAAGTAGTGTCCGTAAAGTCCAAGGTAATTGCCATCAGGCCCGAGATGATTGTAAACCACGTCAAGAATCACCGCCAGGCCGCGCTGGTGGCATGCGTCAACCAGTTGTTTGAGATCAGCAGGCGTGCCATAAGAATTGTGCGGTGCATAAAGTGCCACGCCATCGTATCCCCAGCCGCGTTGTCCCGGAAAAGCCGCCACCGGCATGAGTTCAAGGTGGGTTACGCCAAGCTCTGCCAGGTAATCGAGTTTCCCGATTATTCCGGTGAAAGTGCCTTCCGGGGTGAATGTGCCGGTGTGCACTTCGTAGATTATTGCATCTTTGAGGGCAGGAGCCTGCCAGTTCTGGTCATGCCATTCGAATTCATCCTGCCAGAGCTGCGACCGGCCATGCACGCCTTCCGGTTGAAAGCGCGAAGCCGGGTCAGGGTAGGGGCCGCTTCCATCGATTTTGTATGCGTATAGAACAGGATGCTTGAGGCTTTTCAGTTCGATATGCCAGAAACCGTCCCGTTCCGGAAGCATCTGATGCTCAATATTATCTGTACATAGAGCCAATGATTTCGCTTTAGGTGCCCATACTCTGAACTTCGTCATGCTTTTACTCCTCTGTCTGATCGAGATCGACCAGAACTGCCACCGGGAATTCCTTCAGAAGATCCCTGATTTTATTTGTGCCGCAGTCGATGATCTGACCCGTGAAAACGTTCTGCCAGCGACCTGGCGGAATGCTGATCCGCGTTGCGTTCCAGTGGCTTTTCGCACTGAAATGGTGCCGTGGGACGATCGTAATTACCGAAGCTCCCCGCATGTAGGCTGTTATATCGGCGTGATGGCTGCCTGAAACTTCCATGGCCTGGTAACTGTCAGGTTCATTGAACGCTGGCACCCTGTCTCGCAAGGCCAGAAGGGTTTTGATGATGAACATCTTCGGCAATCCATGTTGCATGTCATTCATGATTTCCCGGCAACTTCTTCCGTCGAGCTGATTCAGCAGTTCATGATTGTGCACGAGATCCACTGCGCGCCGATTGTCGGGATCGGTCAGGCTGTTG
>CAZMWO010000172.1:0-547 GCA_964569565.1 uncultured bacterium
CATAAGCGGAGTCTCTCGGATTGAATTATTGAACTCATGTGTGACAGAGGACTAGCGTTTGCGCTTGAAGAGGTTGCCGAGGTCTTTGGGCAGGTTTTTGGCGGGGTCTGATTTTTTGGGCGCGGGCGCGGTTTCGGTGCTGGCGGGTTCTTTGCTGCGGGGTTTGAGGATATCCTGCAGGAGCTTCTGGCCCTGGCGTTTGAGACCAAGTTCGAGAAGTTTTTCGGGCTTGAAGCCGGGAAAAACCGGCGCCAGCAGCGTGCCTTCGACGCGGCTTGGAATGCCGGCCGATTTGCCGTCGAGAGAAATCTGCTGCAGAACCCGGCTTTTCGCTACTGCCGCCGACGCAAATGTGATGTTGAGATTGCCCTTGAGACTGGTGTCGAGACCGACATCGCCGCGATAATCGGCCCGGCCGGCTGAGCTCAGAAACGCCATATCACTGGTGGTCATCACACCCTGTCTGATCACGAAAGTTCCACTGGCTTCACTGATGTCGCCAGATGCGAACTCTTTGAGGTTGATGAGCGACAGAAAAGGCGTCACG
>CAZMWO010000172.1:557-2615 GCA_964569565.1 uncultured bacterium
GCAGCTCGATCAGCGTGACCAGCTAGGAGTACTCTGATGTCGCCTGACGAATACTCTTTGAGATTAACCAGCGACAGAAATGGTGTTACCACCGGCGGCGTGTTGTATCTGCCATTTTGCATGCGCAAACTGCCGGTGCCGTTCCAGGAAGCCAGAGTCTCGATGTCGCCGGTGGCTTTAAAAGTGCCTCCGGCCGGGCCGGTTATTACCTGTTTCTGCGTGGTATTGCTGTCGAGAAATGATTCAGCGCGCAGTCCGCTGCCCTTTGCATTCACCTCCAGCTGCACCGGATGTTTGCCAGGAAAAACCTTGCCGCTGAGAGAACCGCCGAAAAGTTTTGCTTGAGCATTGTTTATAGTAAAGACATTGCCACTGTAGCTGAAACTGGTGCTGACATCGAGAAACGGAAACAGATACGAACTGCGATTCGTCGAAGAAACCGGCAGATCGAAATCGAATCGCGGAACCGCCGATGATCCGGTCAGTGACAGCGTTTTTGGTGTGCTTTTGGCCTGCAGCATTATCGAGACTTTGTTCAGGTCGATTTTGCGGCCGGGTATCGCAAGAGCGGCATTGGTAATGCCAATGTCAGCTGAAACAGAGCCGTCAGCCATCTGCCCGGTTATCGCCAGTTGTGCTGAAACCTTTTTGATTTCAGGGCTGGCGTTGTAGACAATAGAGTCGATGTTGTTCAGACTGCCGTTAAATGTGAATTTCGTCGTTGGTGCCAGCGAAAATTTCAGTTCTGCATCGGTTTTGCCGCCGGCAAGGCGCAGCCCGTCAATGTGCCCCGGTGCGAGTATTCCGATGATTGCCACCATGGTTTCGACAGAAGATGTTTCGATTTTTGCTGAACCTGAAGCCTGCATTGGCTTGAGCGCCAGCATCTTAACCTCGGCTTTGAATGGCAGTTTGCCGCCCGCATCAGCATTTTTGGCGCCGGCCAGCGAGGCGCTGCCGTTCAAATCGACGTTCAGCTCGCTGCGCGAGTCAGAACGTGCCGCGGTTGCCGAGGGAATCTGCAACAGCACGGTTTTGCCGCTCTTCTGCCCGACAATTCGCAACTCAAGCTTGCTGCCTGAGAGCTTATCAAATGGCAAATCCTCGATCGCCATTTCCAATGAACCTGAAGCCGGCCGTGAAATGCTGCCCAGCAAGGGCTTGCCTTTTGGATCGAGTGTCAGCGAGGCTTTGAGCGATTTAATCTTAACTTCTTGCATTACCAGATTGCCGCCGAGCAGGCTCATGAAATCGCAGGTGGCAGACAGCTCTTCAATTTCAGCCGAAGGCAGTTCAGGCCGCGCGGCATCGCCGATGCGGATTCCGGTCAGGATTATCGTTGCATAGCTGAGCTTATAATCCTTCGCCGAAACCGGCACGCCGACGAGTTCAGATATCTTCTGCTCGAACTGCTCTTTAATCCCTGATGCCGGCTGCTCTTCGCCCATCGCAAATTCGCAGCAGATGAGCAAAAAGCAGATCAGCATGGCCTTTGCAACGGCGGTTCGATGGGCTGAAAGCAATCTCAATCGATATCTGGTCATAATGTTCGCCTCACGATTGTCTATTTCTCTAAACATATTCATTACAGATCAATAAAGCGAGATAAAAAATCGCGGTGCAGATTTTGTTGATCGAGGTGTATAATTGCGTGGTTAATCAAGCTATATGAGAGCTCATTGTTCTGGCATATCCAAGGCTGCGGCCTTCAGCCGGGTTGCTTTTTCTTCAGGCCTTGCAACTGCTAAATGAGCTTATACATAAATGAGGTCACAGGAGGAAAGCATGAAAAGATGCCGCGGTTGCTATGTTATCTTGTCAGTGATTTTTGTCGTCAGCATTCTGGCTGATGCATCGGCGCAGATAAAGCGCGAAGAGCTCAACAAGCTGACCGGCGCTGTCAAAATGTCACCGGAAGAATACCTTCAGATTCAGCAGGTCAAGATGGTGCGCAGTTTTACCACTCTTTCGGGAAAGCCGGCGATGAAACTGCCGAAGGCCGTCGATCTCAGCGGCGAGTTTCCGCCAGTACGTCGGCAGACCGACCAGAGCTGCATG
>CAZMWO010000172.1:2625-3204 GCA_964569565.1 uncultured bacterium
CTGGGCCAACGCCTACGCCATAAAAAGCTATCACGAACGCCTGGAGCATGGCTGGAAATACGGCCCCAACCATCTTTTCAGCCCATCTTTTCTGTATAACCTTTTGTATGAAAGGCTTCCTGATGGCAGATACGTCAGAGATACCGAAGCGATGAAGATTATGGTGGCCGAAGGTGCCGTGCCGCTTTCGTTGTTTCCATATATGCCCGACGATTACACGCTGCCTTCTGCTGAACTGAGAAAATTCGCGCTGGCGTTCCGCGCCCTGACCTACCGCCGCCTGCCGACCGACGATCTCTATATTCTCAAGGCCATGCTGGCATCTGGTGAACCGGTAGCGATAACGACTCTGGTACATCAGGATCTACTCGACCTGAGCAGAAAAAACCCGATTCTGCGTAAAATCAGAAACCCTGAAATTCTGAGCATTCACGACATGGTCGTTGTCGGCTATGATGACTCTAAAAACGCAATCAAGATTTTCAACTCATGGGGAACTGGCTGGGCCGACAATGGCTGCGGCTGGCTCGACTACAGCCTGTGGAACAATGAATTTGTATCGCGGGCTACCGTAACCTA
>CAZMWO010000172.1:3214-7092 GCA_964569565.1 uncultured bacterium
CTGAGATTGTGGCGTATCTGCACGACCCGAAGACAAAACCCGCCGGGCCGCTGCCTGATTTCAACATGATGGATGTAACTCTGCCGACTGCGGCAATTTCGCGCGAAGACCCGACGAAGATGCTGGAACAGGCTGCGACGATTGCTAGCTACAGCGCCGGTAAGACTGCCAGCGGGTCGCCCATTCTGCTGCCGGAAAAAGTGCCGGTTGTCATTGTGCCTGAAGAAGGCGGTCTGTTCATTGCCGACAACTGGCTGCGCCTCGGTGATGAACTGTCGCAGAGCGGCAGATATCTGATCGCGAAAGCTGATAACAGCACACAACCTTTGCTGGCAAAGGCGAACGGCATACTGGTCGAAAGCGGGTTCATGGGCCCGGCTGAAGTCGGTCGTTTCGAATTCACTTCGCGCAGCCAGTTCAGGGCCGAAACCAGTCGTGGCATCAGCATCGCATCGCCGCGCTCAAAGGTAAGACGCATCTATCGTGAACCAGACGAGATATCAAGCGACAAGAGCCGCGAGACATATTTCTTCAAAACGGTGACCCGCGACTGGGGCGGCGTTAAATTCGATAACCACGCCGCACTCGAGTTTTTTTACGACGAAAAAGGCATGGTCAACCGCATCTCGCTGTTTACCGCCTTTGTTGAAGCTTACACCGGGAAGGCACTCAAACCGATCGATGATAAAGAGTACAAACAGGAAAAACGCGGCCAGGTCGTCACCTCAAAAGAGGGGCACATGAGCTTCGTCATGCCAGAGCATTTCAGCAAAGTCGATAAGGTTGTCTGGCCCAACATCGGCGTCGGTTACTTCATCAAAGAACATCCGCTGAACCCGGTCTGGATGGTAACCGTCAAGGTTTTCGAAGTCGCCGGCGCCAGTCGCGAAAGCTTGCTGGCAGAGCGTATTCCGGCTGACAAAAAAGTTTATGCGATGCTCAACCTCAAGGAACCCGTGCCGGTAACCTTTGGCGGCCGTGAATGGCTGCTGGTCGAAGATGCCGCCGGAGTCTTCGTCAACTATTATACCGTCGAGAACGGCCGCTATTACCAGGTCAATGTCGCAACCGACGCCCGCGTAACCGGCGACAAGTGGCTCACCGACTTCCTGAGCTCTTTCACTCTGCTCAAATAGAGAGGTAAAAATGTTCAGAAATCTATGTTTGTTACTGTTGATTTCGCTGTGCTCAGTGTTGCCTGCCGCGTGGGCAGCTGATGACTGGTCGATCCGCCCGCGTGCGCTGGTTCTCATCGTCGATCCCTGGATTGACGAAACAGCCGGCAGATCGCTGGTTGCGCACTACCGCTGGAACGACTCATCTCAGCTGGCACAGAAATTTATCGATGACATCAGATCTGCCACGCACGGTCAGGTCGAATTTGACGTCGCAGAAACGATTATCGACCGGGACTGGCCGCCGTTTCTCGATAACATCGCGCCATTTAACGGGGAAACTTTTGTGCGCGCCTGGGAGGGCAAAAGAGAGTTTCCCGGAAAATGCGATTATGTGGCACTTTTGCACAAGCATGGCGTTAGAGAGAAGGTTGAAAGCGGTCAGGTCGACGAGGTCTGGATGTTCGGATTCCCTGGCATGGGCTGCTATGAAACCCGCATGGCCGGCGACGGGGTGATATGGTGCAACGGCCCGGTCATCGAGGATTTTCCATGTTCGAGATCATTCGTGGTTTACGGCTTTAATTATGAACGCGATGTCGACTGTATGCTCGAAGATCTCGGGCATCGTGCCGAATCGATCATGGCGCATGTCTTTCGCGATGCCGGTTCAGACAGCGCCTGGGCGCGCTTTACCAGATATGATAAAACCCATCCCGGCGAGGCCGGTTGCGGCAACGTGCATTTCGCGCCGAATTCACAGCGTGATTACGACTGGGGCAATTCGACTTATGTCGAGTCGACCTGCGATGACTGGGCGCTGAATTTTCCGGCGCTGAACGGTTTGCGCAAGCGGGTTAACGCCGACGAATGGGGCAATGATGACATGCGTCTGCACCACCTCTGGTGGTTCGAGCGGTTCCCGCATCATTCAGGTGAGTTCGAAGGCAAACTCGCCAACTGGTGGAAATACATCTTCGCCTGGAACGAAAACCGCGATCGATAAGCATAAAAAGCAGGATACCATTCAGAAATTATCTGTCTGGTATCCTGCCATACTTTCGATTACGAGAACGATTACGCGCACGACACAGGAGTTATTTGATTACCTTGGTGTGAGCGATCGGGCGGCGGACAGTCGAGGGGTGGACTCCGGCGCGCATTGACATCAGCAGACCGGCTGCTTCGAGATAGTTTTCGACGTAGATGAATTTTTTGTTCTCGGGCACTTTGAGGGCGCTCTTGTTTTCTCTGACCACTATAACCGGAATGCCGGCGTCGAGGCAGGCCTGGTGCGGCGGGCCGAAGCAGCCGTAGGGCGAAACCATGGCATCGACATCAGTAACACTGATGCCGCCGGTTTTGCTGAGGCGCGGAGCCTGGTGCAGGCCCTTGAGAACGCAATGAATGAAGTTTTCGGTGATGGTTTCGACGGCGACGCGAGGCTCGACGACGATCTTGTGCTCGGCCATGGCATAATCTACCGGGCCGTGTGCTACCGGCTTACCGAGAGCGCCGGCGATGAGCTTGGAAGCAACGGCTTCGACACCGCCGACCGGGTTTACTCCGCCGTGTTTGAAGTAATTCATCAGGGTTTTCTTATCAACTGTTATCGGTGTTGCGATTGCGAGTGCGTCGAATTCGTAGGCCTTGACCTGCTTGACCAGGTCTTTCCAGTTTTCGACCTGACCGGTGGCCATGCCGTTTTTCATTTCGGCGATGAGGCGCAGCGGCTTTTTGAGCTCGAGAATTTCAGCGTCGATGCCGAGACTGACGCGGGCGGCCGAAACGGCGTTGATCGATTGGTAATCAGCCTTGTTAACGACGACGAGCACCTTGTTCGAGTTCACGCGACGCAAAAAGACCTTGCCCTGCAGAAACAGATCGAGCTGGCTTCCCTCGACATAAAGGCTGTTGGGCGGCATTTCGTTGACATCAGAGGCATTTACCACGTTTGGGTGCAGAATCAGCGTATCACAGCAGGCGCCGAGCAGACGCGACACCGGTGCCGCATCGCCGCAGTGACCGCCGATTTCGCAACCAATACCAGTAGGAACTATCATCACCACGTTCATGTAAATACCTCCGCTTATAATTAAATTCTGAATACTCAAAGCGTCTCACGCCGTTGAGCTTACACCAGCAAACATTTCACGGTCAACCGAAACTCTGCTTCGCATAACAATCAAGTCAGATTTTGCAGCAGGGGTATTGCTGGTTAGTCAAATAATCATTAAAATACAGGGTAATTATTTTAGGAGGCTTGGGCATGTATAAATGTTTTAAGACGCTCGCTCTGGTGTTGTTTTTTGCAAGTCTGGTATCGGTTGCGCAGGCGGCCACTTATGGATATATGGTCGTGCGTGGCAAGGATCAGGCCATGATCGAACGCGAAATCACCACGATCGAGCGCCTGATCAAGACCTGGCCGAACGGCGAAGTGCTTTATGTGCACACAGTAAAGGCCGGCGCCATGTTTTTCAAGCGTATTACCTCGACCATTTTCTTTGCCGGTAACCGCACTGAAATCTCAAAATTTTTGACCCAGGGACCTTATGAGGGTGATTATCTGCGCGATATCATCGTCAGCTTCAACTACAGCAGCCTGCGCGACAAAAACGGTTACGACGGCGAAGTGAACACCACCTTCACCCGCAAATACACCAATATCCGCAAGGCAGTCGAAGCCGTTCAGGGCAAAAATGCCCAAAACCTGTGGAATGAACTTAAAGACAGCAAGCCTTCTGCTTACAAAAAGCACCT
>CAZMWO010000173.1:0-7083 GCA_964569565.1 uncultured bacterium
AAAATGGCTTCCGGAAAATAATAAAGAGAGCTAAAGGCCTTTGTTGATGGCACATTCATGAATCTGGTTTATTAAATTGCTTTTTTTGCAAAAATGAAGAGTAAAAACTCAGCTATTTGCTGCAAATTATTGTTTAAGGCTTGACGAATTTGCGGTCGACAATTATGATTAGAAAACTTTCGCAGGATCGCAAATTTAACATTAAGAGGTATGCATGTCGCAGGTAACAAAGATATTCGGAGAGCTGACATTCAATCGTTCAGTAATGCGTGAAAAGCTTAGTCACGACACTTATGAGAGACTTATTTCTACCATTCACACCGGCAATCCTCTCGATGAATCAATAGCAGAACCAGTAGCGCATGCCATGAAGGAATGGGCGATAGGCGAGGGGGCGACTCATTTCACCCACTGGTTCCAGCCTCAGCGCGGCGGAACAGCAGAAAAACACGATGCGTTCATTACCTATTCCGAAACCGGTGACATTATCGAAAGATTCTCGGCAAAACAGCTCATACAGAGCGAACCCGATGCTTCCTCTTTCCCTTCCGGCGGTATGAGATCAACTTTTGAGGCGCGCGGATACACTGCCTGGGATCCCACCTCACCAGCATTTTTAATTGAAACCGAAAATGTCAGAACTCTGGTAATTCCATCCGTTTTTCTCTCATGGACTGGCGATGTGCTCGATCTAAAAACGCCTTTCCTGCGTTCAATGCGCGCGCTTAATGACGCCGGAATCAGGCTGCAGAGGCTTCTCGGAAATCGGCTTGCCAAAAAAATCGTTGTTAATTGCGGGCCTGAACAGGAATACTTTGTCGTTTCAAGAAAACTGTATGAAACCAGGCAGGATCTGCGAATATGTGGCAGAACATTGTTTGGAGCTGCTCCGGCCAAAGGTCAGCAGATGGAAGACCATTATTTTGGCTCAATTCATCCGCGGATGATCAAATTCATGGCCGAGCTCGACCATGAGCTTTATCGCCGCGGTATTCCTGCAAAAACCAGGCACAACGAAGTCTCGCCCAACCAGTTTGAAATCGCTCCGCTCTATGAAGAAGCAAATCTGGCTATCGATCACAATCTGCAGACTATGGATGTCATGCGTCAGGTGGCAATAAGGCACGATCTATATGTAACCATGCATGAAAAGCCTTTTGCCAGAGTCAATGGTTCTGGCAAGCATGTAAACTGGTCGATCGGCGACAACACCGGCACCAATTATCTTGAACCATCTGCTTCGCCGCTGAAAAACATATCGTTTCTCCTCACTCTTGGCGCTTTCATGCTTGGTGTCGACAAATTTGGCGGTGCTCTGCGCGCATGCGTGGCTGATGCCGGTAATGATCATCGTCTTGGTGCCAGCGAAGCGCCTCCGGCGATAATGTCCATCTATCTCGGGGAATATCTGACACGCCTTATAGACGAGATCGAAAGAATGGGCAAGCCAACCGAGCAGGTCATGGCAAACATCAACATGGGAGTGCGCAATCTGCCACGTATTTCCAAAGATTATTCAGACAGAAACCGCACTTCACCAATTGCATTTACCGGTAACAAATTTGAATTCAGAGCGGTAGGCTCGTCGCAGAATCCGTCAGAAGCTGTAACACTGCTGAATCAGCTGTGCACATACGGATTTTTCGCGATTGAAAAGCGACTGGCACAGTACAAGGAAAAAGACATCCGTGAAAGTGCGCTGCTGGTTCTCAAAGATGTATTCAAAGAAACACGGCGGGTAAGGTTTGAGGGCAACGGGTATTCTGAAGAGTGGCATAAGCAGGCTGAAAAACTGGGCCTGCCCAATGCCAGAAATACGCCGGCTGCCTTGAATGCATTTCTTGAGCCTGATGTGATCGAACTCATGGAAAAAACTCATGTTCTGAGTGAACGCGAAGTTTGCGCCAAGGTCGAGATCAAGCTTGAGAACTACATAAAGACCAAGGAAATTGAATATCGCACGGCGGTTAATATGGCCAGAACCCAGATTTTACCTGCCCTTGTCAAGCAGATTAACGCTGTGGCTTCAGCTGCAGCTGCCGCCAAAACTGCCGGAGCAGCATCTAAGTCATTGACCGAGGAAGTGAAGCGGTTCGATGTTTTTTATACTGACATAAAGCAGTTTACAGACAGACTGGAGGCAGTTCTTGCCCGGGCAGATAAAAAGGATAACCATCATAAAAAAGCTGAATTTCTGGCTGAGGCCGGAGAAGAAGCTCTTGAGCAACTTCGGGAAATCGTAGATAGAGCGGAGCAGGCGGTTGCCCATGAATTCTGGCCGATGGCCAAATATCAGGAACTGCTTACGGTTCTGTAGATGCTGGATTTGCTTCTGAATGAGTCTCCAATGCAGAAATGCATTGGAGACTTTCAGTTCTGGTCGGTTTTGAGAATGGCGTGCAATCTGTAGAGATTCTGGGTAGCAGCGCCTTTCATTTCGACATTCGGTAGAACGCTGTGTTTAAAAGAGTCAACCGGCAGACTTTTAAAAGTTGATTCATCGACGATTATCTCATCGCTCGCAGCAATCTTTTCTATCCGGGCGGCAAGGTTGACAGTTTCGCCGATGGCAGTATACTCCATGCGGTTTTTGGAGCCAAAGTTGCCGACAACCGCTTCTCCGGTGGTGATTGCAATGCCCAGACCAAGAGTACACCCGACCGGCAGTTTTACCGGAAGCATGAATCTGGTGAATTCTTCCTGCAGTCTGAAGGCTGTATAGACTGATCGCAGGGTGTCGTCATGTCCGCTTTTCGGAGCGCCAAACAGCACGAGGATACCGTCACCCATGAATTTGTCGATATGCCCGCCATTCTTACCGATCAGCGAACAGGCTCGTTCAAACCATGTGTTAAGGAGGGTAACAATGCCCTCTATGGGAATTGTACTGCTCAAGCGTGTAAAGCCGCGCAAATCTGCTATCATTACTGAAATTCTCGCCTTTTTTCCTCCGAGAGCTACCTGGTTCTGGCTGTCTATGATATCTCTGGCGACATCACCTGAAATATACTTGCCCAGGGCGCTTTCAACTTTTTCGCTCTTTTGCACTGCCTTGTCAAGAAGTTGCCGGCATATCAGGTTTGTCTGACAATTTTCAAATGCCGATCCGAGCACATAAGCAAAAGCCGCGAAATGTGCGGGTTCAAGATATATTTTGTTTTCCTCTTTAATACGGAACACGACCACAAGGCCAGTTACTATCTTATCTGCACTCAGTGGCATCGCGGCATAGGCATCCATGGAAGATTCAGGAATGAGAGCCTTGAGAGTGCGGAGAGAAGGTTTGCCGCCAATGAGGCTAAGCATGCCTTTGTCTGGATCATAGCTGTGTTTGCGCCAGAAGTCAGGTTTTACCAGTATTGGCTGAAAGTTTTTATCAGGCTCGGTTCCTGGCTTGAAATGGGGAATCAGCAGGTTCTTTTCGTGATCTGCCAGATAAATCACGGCTCTTTCAGCTTTGAAGAACTGTTCGAGCACATGATATGCCTGAGACAACACTCTGGTTTTGTCTCTGAGACATCCGAGCAGGCTGAAATAAAGAAGTTTCTGCATGTGAAGCTCATCCGCTTCCTTTAAATCAGCTTTCAGGCTTGAGACACGACTTTCTGGTATGTAAGTCTGACTCAGATGCCAATAGAAGGTGAATAAGGCTGCAGATATCAGAATGTGCCCGATGAGCCCGCTGAAGAATAGGCCGGGAGCAGAGAAATGCAAAGAAAGATACAGCAGCAGCAACAGATTTGGAATCTGGACGGCTGAGGCAACGATGAAGAAATGCTCAATTTCCTTCAGGCACAAAACCAGCAGCATGACGGTCAGAAGCAGGTTCCTTGTGCCGTAAGCCATGGTTTGCGATGAAATAAACCACGCATCGGTAACTGCCAGCAAAAGCGCCATGCCGGCGAAGATGCCGAAATGCAGAGACTTTACAAGGTTTTTGCCTGAGTCAGTCAGCTTTCCCATTAATGCTACCACTATCTGATTTTGGCCAGATAACAGGCATAAAGTCGCAAGAGCGAGGTTATGCAGCTTTCTGACGACTACTGCTATTTATACATCATTTAACCTTTCTTGGCAATTGCATTTCCTTTCAGACACATGCTTTTAGCTCATTTTAGTGCAAACGGCAACAGCTTGTCAGCTTGCAATAACAATTATGCATACTATCGAAACTGCAAGAATTCTGCTATTATAGACGGCATCCGCTGCACAATCAGGAATTACACATGGACATGACAGTACTGCTGACCGGCTTTGCAGTCTTTATGGCACGAATTGTCGATGTTTCAGTCGGCACCATACGCATTATCAGCATAGTTAACGGTCGTATCAAAACCGCATTCGTTCTGGGTTTCATTGAGGTAAGCATCTGGTTGCTCGTCATTTCGACGGTTCTCGGCAAAATCAACGAAAGCCCGGTCATCGCGATTTTTTATGCTCTCGGTTATGCGTCTGGCAACGTGGTCGGAATTGTCATCGAGAAGAGAATTTCATTGGGAAATTCGCTGCTGCGAATCATCAGCCTCGAAAGGGGTCTTGAGCTGGCAACCGAGTTCAGGCGCCTTGGCTTTCAGGTAATGACTTTTGACGGCATCGAATCTGATCGCGCGGTCAAAGAAATCGAAATTCCATGTCGCCGCAAAGACATCGATCAGCTGGTGGCAATCGCCCGCAAAATAGAGCCTGATGCATTTTTTGTGACTGCTAATATAGGTGTCGGGCCTAAGATAAGACACCCGGTAATGCAACCGCCAAGCGGTTGGCGCGCTATTTTTAAGCGCAAGTAAAGAAGCTCAGCGAACTCGAGATTTTGCCAGCACCTGCTTCAGATCTTCGATTATTGCCCGGTAATGGCGGGGTGTTTTTTGCCCGGCAGCTGTTTGCACTGAAGCCTGACTGCTGATGAGGGTGTCGAGGTCGGCAATTTCTTTTAGCAACCAGTCTCTTACAGCGCGCATTGTCTGTGCCGCCAGCTCCTGTTTCAATAAATGTTTTGCCAGCTGATATTCGGCAAAGTGCCTTGCGATAAAACTCAAACCAAGGCGATAATAGTCTTCTTCAAGCAATTGCGGCTGCCTGGCTGCGAGAACGGTAAGCTCATACTGCAGCGCGGCAGCTCTCATAAAATCGTCATGTTTGAGCCCGGTCAGCTCTATACCTGATTCAAGTCGCCAGATCGTGCATTCGACAACACTTGCAAGATGGTCGAGGTCTTTTTGAACAGACGCATGAATCGGGGCTGCCAACACTATCACAAAGAGCACGAATGAAATCAGACCAGCGAAGGGTGAAGATCTGAAGTAATACTGACTGCCATGAGATTGCTTCGTCGCCACGCTCACCGCGAAGGCCTGGATCGCCGAGTGTCGGTGAGTCGACGGATTGCGAATGAATCGACCAATGACTGACTTAAACAATATTCAGTCCTTTATTTATGCAGAGTTTGAGCTGTCACTGCGAATTGCTGATTTTATCAGACTGGCCTGACCGATCATTGTTCCAGAAGTTTTGCGGCTCTGACGAGAGCTTCGTCACGCGTGCTGATTTCGCCGAGAAACTGCGCTTCTTCGAGGGCTTCGAGGATTCTTCTGAATTCAGGGCCCGGCTTGAGCTTGAAATGTCTGATCAGGTCGTTCCCGTTGAGAAAGGGGGCAATTTTCGGTTTTTTGAGCTGCTCATAGAAGGCCGCCATGATCTGCATGATGCCGATTTCGAATTCGGCCATTTCATCGGTACTGAGAGAGCCCTGGGCTGAGCAGCGATCGGCCAGCGAGAGCATAGCTATGCCAAGCCCGTCGCGACCCGTTTCTGAGAAAAAACGAAACAGACGCTTGTCGGTAATTCCCTGCTGCAGCATGACGCCGGGGCGCATGTGATTCTTTACCAGCAGTTGCAGATACTGGCTTTCGTTTACCGAAAGTCTGAGATTCTCGCTGATTTCGCGGACGATGCGGACTCCTTCCATTTCATGGCCATGAAAAATCACGCGACCAGAATCGGCATCAACTCTGCGACAATCAGGTTTCCCGAGATCGTGCAGCAGGCTGCCAAGCTTGAGAAGCTGGCGATAGGTACGGTTTCCCGAGAGATTTTCGTCAAGATATCTGATGAAGGCAGGCCACCATTCTGGCCGATCATCTGCGGCAAGCAGCAGCTTTTCGAAGACATCGAGATGGTGCCACTCGTTCTGCTCAACACCAGAACAGGCGGCGAGCTGCGGAAATATCACCGGCAGAATCCCGGTTTTATGCATGATTCTGATCCAGTGCGTGCTGTTATCGACCTGGAGAACCTTAAAAAGTTCGTCGCGTATGCGTTCACCCGAAACACCTTTAAGCAGCGGCGCCTGGGCTATTATCATCTGTTGCAGCTGTTCAGAAAAACTGGCGTTAAAAAGCGCAGAAAATCTGAATGCCCGCATCAGCCGCAGCGGATCGTCGGTGAAAAGATTCTCTGAACAGGGTATGATCAGCCCCTGCTTCAGATGTTCACAACCGCTGAGCGGGTCGTATAATTCTAACGCATAACCGGCTCTGGCTCTTTGTTCCGTTGTTTGCGATCTATCATCAGGCATTGCGAGTTTTGCGGCAATCGCGTTGATGGTAAAGTCGCGTGCGCGCAGGTCGGCGTCTATGCCTTCAGCTCTGAACATTGATATGTCAAAGGTATAATGCTGTTCTTCGAAAGATCTGACCACTCTGACGACTTTACGCTCTTCGTCGAGCACAACGAAGCCGGCACCGGTTTTTCGCGCGTATTCGCGCGCGGCCGGGATCGGATTGAAGCTGGTGGCGAGATCGAGATCGGGCAGGGCCGTCTGCCCCTGCAACAGGTCGCGTATGCTGCCGCCCACCAGCCAGACTTCGTGGTCTGCTGCCGGGCGCAGAAAGTACAGAATCTCCCGCAGCATCATGGTTTCGATGTGCGGGAGATTTACTGTAATTGTCATCAGCCGGGTTATTCGGGTTTCTGGAAGTAGTTGATATCGGGTTTCCGGGCAGCCGTAGCTTCGTCAAGTCGGCGCACCGGTGTTTTAGTCGGCGCGTTCTTGAGATTATCAGGCTTTTCAGCGGCTTCGCGTGC
>CAZMWO010000174.1:0-1992 GCA_964569565.1 uncultured bacterium
TTACCAAAAACCCGTTACCAAGTCAACTTATATCTGAAAAAATTTTGTACATATATCTGAATCGTCTGGGTCATGCATTGACAACCGCCGCAACCTCGCCACAGGCCTTTATCTTGGCTGACGGATCCGCGAAGTTCGCACACCGGTGCCTGATAGAGAAAGAGATCCTTGGATGGTATCCAACCGGCCTATCTGTTAAAATATCTTAAAAGAAATAACGAGGAGGAATTAAATGAAGGGAAAAACCATGTCCTGGCCGCTGCTCGTAATTGCTGCCATTCTGACGATTGTGACCCTGCTGCCCGGAAGTTGCGCAGATCAGATATTGCCGGTGGAGGAAAAAGTAATGGACGAAGCCCGCGAGGTTATGGTTCGCCAGTTGATCGCCTATGGAATACAAGACGAAAAAGTCATCGCAGCAATGCGCAAGGTCAGGCGCCACAATTTTCTGCCGGCCGGCTATTTCAGTCGTGATGCCTACGGAGATCACCCGTTGCCAATAGGCCACGGTCAGACAATCTCGCAGCCATATATAGTTGCCTATATGACCGAAAGAATTGCACCCAGGCCCGGTGAAAAAGTTCTGGAAATCGGCACCGGCTCGGGTTATCAGGCAGCAGTGCTGGCCGAGCTCGGCGCCGACGTTTACAGCATAGAAATCGTAGCAGAACTGGCCTCTCATTCTACCGCAGTTCTCGCCAGAGAAGGCTATAAATGCACGGTAAAATACGGCGACGGTTATCAGGGGTGGCCTGAACATGCACCCTTTTCCGTAATCATCGTTACCTGTGCACCCGAAGAACTGCCTGAGAAACTGGTTGAACAGCTCGCCGACGGTGGCCGCATGATTCTGCCGCTTGGTGCCAGTTTCCAAAGGCTGGTCATTCTACGAAAAAAGGGCGGCAGCTTCGTAACCGAAGACGATCTTCCGGTGCGCTTTGTACCGATGATAAAAGGTGCAGGGCAAGACTGAAGCTGCCCGGGGCCCTGCCAGCTCAGATTTCACGCACTGTTCACCTACTATGAAATCACGCATTCTGCGTGGGGTTGGCAACGAGGTTTATATCAAATTCCAAACTTGCTTAACATTTGCGATGAAATGTTTTATACTGACCAGAGCAGTACAATCTGCATATGTTACAGGAGTAGTAAATGAAGTATTTCAGTAGTGGGCAAAGAGCGTTGCTCACGGCAATTCTGCTAGCCGCGCTGACCTCTGGATCATACGCCAGCGACGGCCTTATCCTGCCGATGCCTGGAAAAAAGGACATCGAAAAGGCATCAGCAGCGGTAAATCTGCCCCCAAAAAAACAACCAGAAGTCAAAAAACCTGACGGCTCAAGCGCGATCATTCCACTGCCCAAACAGATCAAGCCGCTCCCACAAACCCAAAAACCCGTGGAAACAGCCACTGCGACACCGATTCAGGACAAGCCTCTTCTGCCGATAGCTGCGCCGCCACCGCCGCCAGATCCCGTGCTGATGGACGACATTCCGGTTCCGCCAGACGAAGTGGTGATTAGCCCGAATGACTCGATGAATGATCTTATCCCCCCGCCGCCACCGCCGGAGGTACCTGCGGGTAGTAGTTCAAGCGGCACTCTTCCTGTGTTTCCAAAGGATACCAGTTCTGCCATCTTCATGGTCATGAAAAGCTGGCAGTGCGATAACTACGATGGCAACACACTTCTCTCACATGCCGTCGAAGTTTACAGCAAAGAGGCGGACGACACCTTCAAAATTGAGGGTCTGAGCCCTTCTGAAGAATTTCTGATTACGGTAGAAGAAGAAGATATCACTCTCGATGAGCTGCTCGACATTCTGGCAATGAAGTCTGGCCGTGACTGGGGCGTCGATATTCCTTCGAAAATCATATATTTCTATCCCAAAGGTGTAAAAGCAGACGCCTACAACGTCTGGTAAAAGATTGGAGACAAAAATGAAAAGAGCTTTTTCGGTTGTAATGGTAATGTTTCTGCTGGTGCTGACGGC
>CAZMWO010000174.1:2002-7068 GCA_964569565.1 uncultured bacterium
TTCTTCGCCCTGCCGGTGGACAACTTCTCCACCGCTGACGGCCAGCACACCAACTTGTGCGCGCGACTGGGAAAAATACCCGGCATGGCTCGAAATTACCGGAGCTCGGCGGGTTTATGCAGTTGGTGACATTCACGGAGCTTTCGACGAGCTTACCTCGACTCTGGAGACCCTTAAAGTTGCATATAGAACATCTTCTACCGCATTCAGGTTCACATGGGCAGGAGGCGACTCTGTTCTGATTTTCACCGGCGACCTCAATGATCGCGGTCTGCACACCAAGCAGGTGTACGATGCCGTGATGGATCTGCAGAAGCAGGCTGAAAAGGCCGGTGGACAGGTTGTCGTACTGATGGGCAACCACGAAGTCATGCTTCTCAATGGTCAGATCGAAGAGTGGGCTAAGACTCTTACTTCGCACAAGAAGCAGCATTACCAGAATACTCTCGATTCATTCACCCGCGACGGCCTTGATTTTCATGAAGCCATCTCGGAAAAAGGCGTCTACGGCAGCTGGATTCGCAACCGCCCGTTGTTCGCTGTTATCAACGGTTTCATGTTCGTCCATGCCGGTCTGCCCAACACTCCCGTGACCAAATCCACACTGGCAGCTGATTTTAAAGACGACATCGAAAAGGGCGACTTCAAGGTCGGAATTTTCATGAATCATGACAGTGTTCTCTGGAACCGCGACTGGTGGAAAGACGACGTGCTCGTCAGCCGCAACCTCAAGGTTCTCGGCGTCATGGGTGTTGTTTTTGGTCACACAATCGGTGCTCTTGGCGAAAAAGGCCGCATAATTGTTAAAGACGACCGCCTGATTTCGATCGACGTCGGCATGACACCGGCTTATGGCAACAGTAAGGGCGGCGGCCTCATCATAAGCACTACCGCGAGCGACCACATGGTATTTCGCGCTGTTTATCCCGATCGGCCAGAAGAACTGCTGTTCAGCGTAAAAATGCCGGCCTCGGCGTATCCTTCTGCCCGCAGGTATTATCAGGCACGCTGAACGAATTTCGGTTGTACACAACCGCCACTCTCCCGGGAGTGGCGGTTTTTTCGTATTTTGTGATATATTTGTGCGCAAAACAATATCCGGAGTAAGCCCTTGGCCGACAACAACCAGACACTCTCAGCGGCTGATGATCTCAGCAGCAGATACACTCGACTTTTTTACATTCTCACAGCAACTCTATTTCTGTTCAGGCTTTTTCTCTCGCAATATCTCGACCTGACGCCCGACGAGACCTATTATTGGGAACTGGCGCGCCAGACAGACTGGTCATATTACGATCACCCGCCGATGGTGGCATGGCTTATTGCTCTGATCAGGCTGCTGCCGGGTGAAACTCAGCTGCATATACGCATTTTGACTATTGTCGGAACAGCATTCGCAGGCTGGGTGCTTTTTGTCATCGGCCGCGACTGCCTCAACAATGCCCGCGCCGGTTTCTGGGCTGCCATTATGCTGAATTTTACGCCGGCCGGCATGGCGATCGGCTTTATAACGACTCCCGACACTCCTCTTGCCATCTTCTGGAGCCTGGGCATCTACGCATTTCTCAATGCACTCAACGACACGCGTGACCGCTGGTGGATCGTCACCGGCCTCGCGCTTGGCTGTGGCGCGCTGAGCAAATACAACATGATTCTGTTCGTTCCCGGTGTTGCTATGGCCATATTATCGTTCAAACGCTACCGGCACCTGGTCACTACCCGCCGTTACTGGCTTATGGTGCTGCTGGCAGCACTTGGCACGGTACCAATACTATACTGGAATAGTCAGCACGACTGGATATCTTTTAAATTTCAGCTCGATTCACGACTGGCAGGCAATACAAGATCGCTTCTGCGTAACCTGGGCGAATTTGTCGGTGGCCAGCTTGGCACTATCGGCCTTACGCTCTGGCCCGTCCTCTGGTTTGCCTCGCTCCGCAGTGCCTGGTCGTCTTATCAGCGCGACGATGAAAAGAGATTTTTTCTGGCCTGGCTCGCCCTGCCGGCATTGCTCTTTTTCACGCATACTGCGATGAAATCAAAAATAGAAGCAAACTGGCCGCAGATTGCCTATTTAAGTGCCATGCTGCTCGCATCCGAATGGCTGTGTGAGGCTGGCAAAGGTCGACGCCGAATATACCTGGTTATCGGGCCATCAGCCATACTTGCCTGCATAGCCGTCTTTCAGGCGCTCACTCTCGCCCTGCCCCTTCCAGCAAAATCAGACATAAGCCTCAGACTGCATGGTTGGCGACAAATGGGCGAAATCATAAGAAAAGCCGACGAGGAAACCGGTCATAAGCTGATATTTGCCGGGCAGGGTGCCACGCTTACCACGTTGACTGGCTATTACGGAAAACTGCCTTCTTCGCGCATAGCAGAAATAGTCTCTACCGGAAACTTCAAGGTCTGGCAGAAAGGCCGCGAACTGCCGCGCGGCAGCGATGTTATATTCGTCGATGACAACAATCATTCAGAAGCAATGAACTGGGCGGGCAGGTTCAACTGGTATAGCGCCAGGTCATACGACATTTATCATGCCGGTAAAAAAATCCGGACAATCAATTTAACCCACATGAAAGACCTGAAAGAGCCGATGCCTTTCCGCCGCTGAAGCGCCATACTCTAAGAATGAGGGCTGCCGAGCCAGCCCTCAGCTATCCATGCATCGGCTTTCGCTTCGTATTCGCTGGCAAGAAGGCTCATCAATACAGAATCCTGCCACTCTCCACCAAGAAACAGATTCTTGCGCAGAACTCCTTCTCGACAAAACCCGAGCTTGCCGGCGAGCCCTATTGAAGCGGTGTTGTCGCAGACAATATGCAGCCACAGACGGTGCAGACAAGCTTCTTCAAACGCGAACGAGGTAAGAGTCGCCAGACTTCTGGTCATGAGGCCAGATCGCCAGTATTCATGTGACATCCAGTATGACATGCCGGCAGAATGCTGTATGCCGTAATCTACCGAATGCAACGCAATCCGGCCAATCAGCCGATTTGAATCTGACATAAAAACACCAAGATCGAGCCGAATGCCGGTTCTAGCCAGCCGATGGTCTTCCGCGATCAGATTCTTCATCTGCTGTTGGCTTATTCTTTCGGGAAGAGGCTGCAACCAGCGGATAAGATACTCTCTATTGGCAACGTAAAGCTGTCGGAGATCTTCAGCATGTGACCGGTTAAGTCGCTGAAGATGGATGTCGCGGGCATAGAGACGGCGGGCCGGCGGCATTATTGCCGAGAACACTTCCGGCGGACGCGGCAGAAAACCAGCATAGTCAGTCGATTTTCGACTCATGGCACAAAATAGCGGGCGTGATGATTGAGTATGACGAACCCCGAAACCGACAGTTCAGGAACCATCTGGTCTGAAGTAGTCAGGCTCAGCCCGATTCTATCAGCTTTCAGCAATCTGAACAGTTCGCGTTGCGCCGACAAATCAGGACAGGCGGGGTAGCCGAACGAATAGCGACAGCCGATCATCTGTTCGGCGGTCAGCGGCTTATCCTGGTTCAGTTCGCGATGCACATGACGATGGACATACACAGCAGCGCAGTCAGCTAGTTCGGCGCCAAGGCCGTGCAAAAGGTGATAATCGCAGTAGCGGTCAGCGCCAAAAAGCTCTTTTTCGGCTTCAATCACGCGATTTCCAACAGTGACCGCCCAGAGAACGATAGTGTCTTCGCGTTCATCGACAAAATCGCTGATGCAGAGATGAGGCGCCCGATTCTGCCTGGGAAAGCTGAATTCGCCGATTTTCAGGTCGGTTTCGTCATAGATGGCGATCGTGTCGCCATGCGCACGGCAACGATAATATCCGTATACAGCGCGGCTCTCGAAGAGATTTTCTTTTTCGTCGAGATCGACGAACTTCTTTAATGCAGGCATTGCCTGCTTTTCGAGCAATTCTACATACCGGCTTTCAGAGAGTTCGCCGCGCTTGAAACCCCAGCGCGCTTCGAACAGAACCTTGTGTGACAGCAGCTTGAACAGCTCGGAAGACTCAATCTCGAGCAGATGGCTGTCGGCAAAAGGTGCTTTAAATGGCGTAAAATCAGCAAAAAACTGGTGGCGATTAGCTTCTGAACATGAGCTGGAAATTACAGGCGCGGCAGCGCTCTTCCGGGAAAGAGGCTTCGCAGCCTTTGTTGCCGGCTTTTGATCGATCTTCTCGGTTAGTGCCTGCATGATCTGGATTGAATCGATAGCGTCGCGCGCATAAAAGACTTTGCCGCGATACATTGCTTTGAGCTCGTTGTTAACATATTCAGGAGTCAGCGCAGCGCCGCCGAGAATGACCGCCGGCAGGAAATCGCGCCGGTTGAGCTCTTCGAGATTTTCTTTCATGATCTGCGTCGAGCGCACCAGCAGGCCACTCATGCCGATGACTCCGGCCTTGTGCTCGTGAGCCGCCCTGATCATCGCGTCAATATCAACCTTGATGCCAAGATCGACCACCGAATAACCGTTATTTGAAAGCATTATATTGACAAGGTTTTTGCCGATGTCATGCACATCACCGGCTACGGTGGCCAGAATCATTTTCTTGTCGGGATCGGCCTCAGTTTTTTCCATAAACGGCCTGAGCAGATCGACAGATTTTTTGACGACTTCGGCAGATTGCAGGACAAAGGGCAGTTGCAGCTTGCCTGATGCAAAATACTCGCCGACTTTTTTCATTGCCGGCAGCAGAATCTCATTTATGATTGTCACCGGCTGGCGCTCGCTTCGCAGCTCTTCGAGCAGCTTTTCCAGAGCAGCAGAGTCACCTTCGACCACTTTTTCGAACAGACGCTCTTCCGGTGACAGCTCATCGAGATCGATGCGCTTATGGGAAGCTGCGCCTGTGGCCGCCATATAGGCCGACAACTCGCTGCCATCACCCTTTGTGTTATAAATCAGATCGAGTGCCAGCTGTTTTTCATTTTCCGAAATCGAAAATGTCGGAATGATGCGGGCAGGATTGACGATTGCGCAGGTAAGTCCTTTTTCGACGGCTTCGGCAAGGAATACCGAGTTGAGCAGTTCGCGCGAAGCCTGCTGCAGGCCAAAAGAAACGTTGCTGAC
>CAZMWO010000175.1:0-7059 GCA_964569565.1 uncultured bacterium
AATTATGCAGTCGCCGACCAGTTTGTCGAGACAGGCGCCCAGCGGGTAAACCCGCGTAACGATCTCGTTCGACCAGTGGTCTACCAGCCTGGTGATGCGCTCTGGCGAAACCAGTATCTTCTCGCTGATTTTGGTGAAACCGGAAATATCCGCAAAGACTATGCCGATCTCGGCGTCACGTGGCTCCAGATATAGTTTTTCGTATCCTGGTTCGGCAATGAGCTTTTCGATAACCTTGTCAGAAAAGAACTTGCGCAGGGTGTTGCGCTCGCGGTTGAAGTCTACCAGGCGCTGCCGCAGTGTTTCGGTGAACACCTGAATGATTTCGCGGCAGAAAATCGAAAAGGTCGCACCTTCGTTCGGAACAAAAATTACCTTGCCGATCAGGTCTTCATCGATCAGGCCGTCGAGCAGATAAGACACCATGAGGTCGGCATCGCCGAGAACTCTTTTGAGTTCATCGGTATTGGCACTCAAACAGCCGTCAGTATCCTTGACGAACTCATCGAGGCCTTCGTGCCTTTTGGCGCTTGAGTCGTAAACGCGCTCATAATCTTCGTAAACCAGATAGTTGACGCGGCTGTGGCCGGTCAGCTCATGGTCTGAATAAAGCAGAATCATCTTTCTGAAAGGTATTTCTTTCTTCAGCACATAAACCGCGCCGTCGATGGAATCTACGATAGAATGGCTCTTGAGAGCCGACTGTATGCCCATGATCAGGCTGTGCTTGAGCCGGTTGGTGTGAATTCCGAAGAAGTAATTATCGAGCAGTTCACTGACTGTATGCAGTATCTCGGAGGCGATTGCCTTGTCTGGCGCTGAATCAGCATCGAATGCCAGGCCGATTGCGCCGATGATGGTGTTGCTCATCTCGATTGGCTGCACCGCCCAGAACAGCCCCGGCGTCGTGAAGGTCGCCGGACGGTCTATTTTAAGCAGTTGCGGCGTATTGCGCTTGATTTCGTTGTTGCCTCGGCCATAACAGAAAACGCGATGATTCAGGCTCTCATCCTCAGTTTCAACATAAAAAGTCTCGGCCTTCAGCCTTTCGTTGAGAAACAGATAAATCTTGCCCAGCGCAGTTTCAAGGTTTGCATGATGAAGCTGCAGATCTTCGATCAGATCATCGAGATCTATGTGCAGCTGGCGCAGCATCAACAGTTGTTCCAGATTAAGACTCATAATAATCCCCTTTTATTCTTCGATACTCCAGGAAAGAACCTTCCAGGTTATTATACCCGCAATTATCAGCCAGACAAGCCCCACCAGCCAGTCCGGCATATAAAGCATTTCCGCTATTTTATAAGCGTCTGAGCCTCTTATCGAGCGGTCTATCAAATCGTCCTTGATGTCGAACAATACATAGAAGCACGAAGTCAGCCCGAGAAACTTCAGGAACTGGTCGCAGACCTTTTCGCTGGAATAGGCCGCGATGCCCAGCAGTCCGAAGCCGGTCAGCGCGCAGATGATGACGCCTTCCAGATTCCGTACCCAGATGGCTGTCACCAGCAGCAACAGAATGCCCAGGCCGGCTGTTATGTGCTGATCGTAACGCGTTTTCGCTGCTGCCAGCAGTATCACGCTTCCCCAGACCAGACTGCCGAGGTAACCGGCACTGGTGATTATAAACCGGATTCCGCCACTGGTGTAGGCCAGGCCGCCCTGATTTGAATTGACCTCGATATGCAGAACCGAGCCGCCGGTCAAAACTGCGGCCAGAGCATGCGACAGTTCGTGAAAGAACACAGTCAGATACTTGATCGGCAGCAGCAGGCTTGAATGCCAGAAATACAGGGCGAAGCCAAGCAGAATGAACGGCAGTATCATTCCCTGCATGCCTTTAAGCTCAGCAGATGTGACCTTTTCCGCGGGAGATGTCAATGGTTCTTCAGAATTCAACTCAGGCCCCTTTCTCTTCCCCGGCCGGCCGCCAGGCAAAGAACTTGAACAGCAGCCAGCTTGTCATCGCCGCCGACAGTCCCATCTGGAAGAAGTGGTCGGCCTGATAAAGTTTGAGATAGATCGAAATGGTCAGCATTATGCCGAGAACAGCCAGCATCAGGAACCAGGCGTAACGACGGGTCGAAGTGAACAGCTTGATCAGTCCAATTGCTGCCAGTATGCCGGCCAGAATCATGATTACCTGAAACGCAAAGCCTTTGCCCTTGCGCGGATTGACCAGCATGCCGTCGATGAACGGTGGCTTGCTGCCGGGTTCGATCTGCAACATGGTGAAGTGGATCGACCACTGCGTTGTCGGTATCTTGAACTTGACCGGTAACATACCGGCCAGCCCATATATTTTGTCAGCTGCGCGCTGCTTCTGAAACTGAACCTGTTGTGAGCTGCTTTTCTGACGCATCTGCAGGTTGACAGCGCTTGAGACGCTCGAAAAGTAACCCGGCTTATCGAGAAATTTAAGCTCAGAAACCTTGACACTGCGGTCAAGATTGCCGACTTCGCGCATGAGTTCATAGCCTTCCGGCAGGTAGAGAACCCAGCTCAATTCACTGACCGGAAGGTGTGCTGCCGGCAGTTCGAGTTTGATCGGGTTGAAGGCCTGCAGCTGCTGACCGACTTTTATCGTATAGACCAGTTCTACCGGAAACGCTCTGGATGCGCCACTTTCAGACTGAGAACTGATTATCGGCAGATTGTAGACGCCGAAGTCTTTGTCGAATCCGGCGCGAACTGCCAGGCCGGCGACCTGTGTACTCCACAACTCAGTCTCGTAGCCTTCCAGTTTTGGCAGACGGACCTTGAGAAACTGCTGTGAATTGTTGCGCACCTCGTAGACGACGCGGGTGATCATGTAACCATCTTCGTTGAGAAGCGTCATCGCTTCGGCCCGGTCGATCGTCGCCGTTTGCTGACTGATGTCTTCCGGCCTGGTGATGGTTATCGTCAGGTGGTTGCCCATGCGTGCCATCACGTGGTCGGGCAGGGTGCTCGTGTAGGTGGCCGGCGGTGCACCGGCTTCGGCCTGTCCGGCCGGGTATCTGACGAATCTGAAGGCATATGGCGTTTTTTCAGGCCGTTCGAGTCTCCAGTTGTTGAGAAACTCGGCGGCGTTTATCGTATCGAAGCCCTGTGGGGTCTGCTGAACGAGCAGTTCAAGAGTCTGCAGGCAGCCGATACCGATGATTCCTGAAGTTCGCTCGGCATCTGCAATGTAGATTTCTCCGACTTCGTAGTTCTCATCTTTGAGATTCTGAATGTCTTCTTCATATTCGATCGTCAGCTGGGTTTTGCCTCTGATCTGCGATTTGAAAACGATATCGAGCCAGCGCAGCTTGTCTTCTTCTCTGATTTTCCAGTCATCGATAAGTCGATTGTCGATTTTCTGTATTCTAACCCGTTCGGGCAGAACGAAACTGAGGCTCGCAATACCAGTGCCGCCCTTGATATCAACGTCAAAGACGCTGGTGCCGCTGACAAAGCCTTCTCTGAAATAGAGCATGCCAATATGATTTACTGTCAGCCTTGTTTTTTCTTCGATCACTACCGGTTTGTCGGGTTCGATTTCTTCTGGTTGAGCGGGTTCTATCTCGGGAACCTTGCCCATGGTGCGGTAAATCTCGACATTAACCGCGTTAGTCGGCGGCAGGATCGCATTGAAGACTGATTTGTTTTCGCTGCGTTCGGCAGTGCCGAGCACACCCGGGTCAATCCAGGCTTCACAGTCTTTTTCATTTATGCTGAGCTGCAGAGTAGACATACAGACCGGCAGAGTCGGCAGCGTAAAGCGCCGGTTCTGCCGGTATTCGCTTGAATCCATCGGAACGAAGAACTCAACGTTTACATTGATGCTGCCGGTGGCATTGGTCATGAAGCCATAAGCCACCCGGCCATAGTTTTCCATCAGTGTCAGCGCAAGTGATGCGCCATTTACAGAGGCTTTTGAAGGAATTACATCGGGTGACAGCAACTCAATTTTCTTCCATTCAGGATTGAAAAGATCGAGCTTGTATTCAGCTACAAACCTGGCGCCGCGCTCTTCGATATTGCCACGATAAGCTACCGATACAAAGCGGTAACTTTGCGGGGCCAGAGGTTCTGGTTTTTCAATTTCCTTGATGTCGGTCAGATAGCGGTAATCGCTCTCTGGTATGATCACGACACGCTCGTTGGCCGGCATGATGCTGGACAGTTCCTTGAATGGTGCCATGATTCTAACTTCGCGTGTTTCCTGTGCCAGAACCGGAAGAGAGGCCAGACCGGCCAGGAATACGATCAGCAGGAACAGGGTTTTGAGCTCTACCCGACCGGAATTGGATTCTGCGCCGAAGACATCGCCGGCATTGACATCGCCATTATTCGTTCTCCCCGGTCTCGGAGGTCTTGGTGGAAACTGATCTGGTTCACTGCTCTTGAATACATCGAGTTTACTTAGTATCCAGAAAAATTTCCAGATGACCGCACCGATCAGTCCCAGCCATAAGCCAGTATTAGCGCTGTCGCCGATAGTGCCGATCTTGAAATCTATGATTGATAGCAGAACTATGATCAAACCGGCAAAGGTGATCTTGCTGTTGTATTTGAGAAAGGCGCCCGAAACAAAATAGAGGCCACTGAACAAAGCCAGGACGAATGCGATTATTTCAGCCGAACGAACGACCGAAGTGTGCAGATAGTTAATCTTGACTGTCGGGCTGGTAGAATTGGCAAGCAGGGCACCGTTACTGGCGATATCGCTGATAATCAGGTCGCGCTCGAGCATATAGTAATTCTTGGTCATGACGAATCTGCCGCTGATCGGCAACATTCCACGGGTCTTCGCTGCTCCAAAACCGGGCTGTACTGTCCTCACTGGTGGAAGATTCACTTTCGCGGAAGGCATGGCCTGCTGCTCCATTGCCATTTCATTTTTTGCGCTGAATTCTTCATCTCGATGACTGACAGAAGCATAGCGCATGTCGCCCCGCAGTTCTTCCGGGCTGCGCCTGTCGATATTGCCGTGCATCTGACAGTAGATTTCTCCATCGGCACTGAGATCGCCGACTGAAAGGTAGCGACAACCGGTATCTGCCGGCACAATTTTGCTCTTCAGATAGTTGCCCTTCAGCAGAGCGTTCATGTCCAGATTTGTCATCGGAGAAGTATTGTCCATGTTATACATCTCTACCGCTCCGGCAAGAACGCGTATATTGGCCATGCAGGCCTTGTCTCGTGCCTGGCTACGTGCCTTGCGGAAATTCGGTATCGATATTGCCGCCAGCACACCGATTACCGCGATAACGATCATCAGTTCTACCAGTCGGAAGCCTTTTCCAGAGAAGAGCATAGAAAAAACTGAACAGATGAAATCCCAGATGCCCTTAAGAATTGCAAACAGCAGCTTTCTCGCTACAACCAGCATGATCAGCACCACGAAAAAACCGACAGTAAACAGCATTTCGGGGCTGGTCACAAATTTCCATACAGTTTTGAGAACGAACATGAAGCCTCTGAAGAAAAACGGGTCCTGGCGCGGTTTAGATTCTTTAACCGTGCCGTCAAAATTGTAGAGGTGATAACTTTCAGGGGCGTATATATACCATGAAAAGCGGGAAACCGGGACATCGATGAGGGGCGGTGTAAATTCGAGGCCGCCGCGCCATTTGATCTCATCAACAGGGGTCTTGAACTGTATCTGTAGATTTTGCTCGACTGTTTCGCCTACGACCTGACTCATCTCAAGCGGTATCTGAACCTTGCCATCACTCTTGCCGGCTACCAGTTTGACCGCCTGCCCACCTCTGAACGCAGAGGTGATCTCTGTGCCTGAAGCAAGTTGCAGCTGGAGATATTGCTTGTTGTTGTTGCGAATATTCAGGTTGATAAGCCAGCTGCTTGTTTTGTTCGTGGTGAAAGTCGTCTTGACTTCAAGGTTATCTGCCACTACCGACTGTTGCGGGACATCCAGGTAGCGCTTTACTGCCAGCAGTATGCCGGTAGGACTGGTATTGTGACGATAGGCCAGCAGCAGCGGCATGGTCGCGCGGGCCTTTATGGACGCCGGTGCTTCCAGCGGGTCTATCGGGAAAACTCCCTTGTGCAGCGGATTATTGTCATCATTTCCCGGTTGAACTTCTATCGAAGTTAGTGCTTCGATGGCAATAGTGCCCAGTTCGCGCTCGACCTGTAATGGTGCAACTTCTGGTATATTGATGGTCGGGCTGGTCATATTTACTGCTGATTCATAGGCTATTTCAATTTGACAGTTGTCTTCGCGGCCGGTCTGAAACTCGACCTGCAACTTCTTCTGGCCCCCTTCCAGCAGCATGCGCTGGGTGATCTGGCGGTCGGCATTTACCGAAACAATTTCGACGCCTTTCGGAACATTGAAATGAAAATGAGTGACCGGGGCCTTGCTGATCTTGAAATCGAAAGTCTTGTATGAATGTATGGCCGTGTCGCCAAGCGTGACGAGAGTATTGGAACGGGCATAGACAATCGGTTTTACCGGTTCCAGAATGCGTTCCGGCACGGTCACCGGTTGCTCTTCGTCTGGTTGGGCAGCACTGTCATCAGGTTCAGGAACAGGTTCTGGTGCCGCTACGTGCAGCACGCGGCGGCGCCATTTGATTGAAATATCACTGTTCGCGCCCAGCCAGCCAATAAACTTGCAACCTTTTGTCTGATTCTGTGAAATTACGCTGTAGTCGCGAAAACTGCTGCTGTCGATCGATAGAATGAAGTTGTCAGCCTGCAGTTCCATGAATGTAAGCGGTATGCGGGTCATGCTGAATTGCAGTGTGAAAAGGTCGTCGATGTTCTGAATCGGCACCAGAAAAGAGATCTGGCATTCATGCAGGCCTTTGCCAAATATCGGCAACGAAAACATCGTGTCTTTCCAGTTGCTCTGACTTAGGCTGTCGCTGCCACCCATTGCGGCCGGCGAAATATTCATCAGATTGCTCTGCCGGCTGATTTTTCCGAATTGCACCTGGCGCTTGTTCTTGTCGATCCATGAGGTTTTTAGCGTGGTAAGGGTGTCGTTCAGCCTGACCGACGATACCGCCAGACTGCCCCACAAAAGCGGAATCTCATGCCAGGCCTCGGTGAATGTCTCGAGTT
>CAZMWO010000176.1:0-7054 GCA_964569565.1 uncultured bacterium
GCCCATCGGAGTTTCTGCATCATAGAAATGCAGCTTGCTCATGCCGCAATTCATGCCGAGAGTCAGATTGCCCTCGCTATAATTTTCCGATACTACGTCGATGCCGCTGCGGACTGCATCAGAAAGAATGATCTCGTCTGCAAAAACGACCCCACTCATACAAAGAACCATCATCAATACTGTTAAAAACTTTTTCACACTCGTCCCCTTTCGTATACTACATGCTCCTGGAGTCTTATTACCATACGGCTGAGCACCCTTGGCAGGGGCGGGACCGGCCGCGGCTACTTATAAGAAAATATCTCCAGACTTTAAGTCTATATCGACCCGATAGCACAAGTCAATACCTTTAAAAAAACTTTTCTTGAAAATTCCGGTAATTTTTATATTTTAGAGCGTTTGATCAGATAAAGCTTGTTACAATTTAGTATGACAATTGGTATATTGGGTCACCTCGTGAGTTTTAGCCGACTTTAATTATGCAGTATCAATAACGTAAAAGCTCATGAAAAAGGCTGTCCACATATCTGCGAGACAGCCCAGGAGAACTTAGGTTCAGTCAGGATTTCCTTACTGAAGTGTCAGCAGGAAAGCTCTTTCATCTGATTCAATGCCGAGAAAGGTTTTTGTGTCAGTGTTGGTTACTTTGCCGGTCATTGAGCGAGAAAGCGTGTCAAATTCCCACTTTTCATTGTAGGCCGTGAATGTGAACTTTGTTGAAGAAATAGTTCCGTTTATTGAAGAATGATGATCGGGTTCTGGAGCCGCTCCTTTGGCAAGTTCTTCACGTGATTTAATAATGATGTCAATCACGCCGGTGACTGAATTTCCATTCTGAGTAAGAGTCATCGTTACATCGCCCGTATTCTTGTAGCCACGCTCATTGTCGAAGTTCATGTTATAAAACACACAGTTGGTACCCTTCCAGGTTCCGGTCAGATCTACTGCCGGTGTGAGCACTGTGGTGAGGGTGTTAGGGGGTACATTAATAGCGAAACTGGCTAACTCGGTATCGAAGAATGAGTCGAATGCGTCTTTTGTCGTACCGGCTTTAGTATATTGAGTGAGCAGCTGTCCGGCCAGGTAATCCTTCATTTCATCTTTGATCCCGACACTGGAAAGAGTGGTTTTATCAATACTGTAATGATCGATCAGTATCGCTTCCGCTGTAGTTGTGAGATCTATGTCTTTCGCAATGTAGGTTGAAGAATGTGGAGCGATCAGGCGCAATTCAACGCCTTCATAAGTGAATTTTACATCGTAGAAGGTAGCGACTGGAATCTCAGAAATCGAAAAATAATGAGTGCTGGAACAAGTGTGAATGCAGTGCTTTTGCCGTTCACCGTGCAGGTGCCTGAATCGGCGATTTTCTGGAGAAGGGTTTCGTCGGTGGCGTATGCAACCGCGCCCAGCAGACCATTATCAACAGCAGGAACCTCTATTTGTCCTGAAATCGTCGTGTCGGTTGCCGGCAGTGAAGACCCGCCACCACCGCCGCCGCCACCACATCCGACCAATGAGCAGATAACTATCAGAGAAATGAGAATCAGACGCGAACTCTTCATAAAATACTTCCTTATTAGCAGTTTAAAATTTGCCAGAAGAGTCCCGGAGTTGCCCGGGGCGGTTCTTTTAACCCGTATGGAAGGACATCTCTCCACATCAGGCTTGCTGGCGTATTATATTCCGCTTATGATTCGCCGTCAAATAGAATTCATAACAAGTAATGGCATCATAAATCCTTGTTTCTGCATGTTTCCGAATATGTCTCCGGTTTCGGCAGATTATGTTAGTATTCAATACTATGCAGAACATCAAAATCGTTGAGCCTCAGCCAAATATATAATGTTACACTGATGATGAAGGGATTTGATATGAACAGTAAGATTAAAACAGTATTTGCAATCCTCGCCCTCGTTATTATTGGCTGGGTTGCACGTATGGCGCTTTTTCCGATGAGTGAGACCGACAAGATCGAGAAGGTGATCAGGCAGGCTGCCGATGCATTTGTAGCCAGGAGTTCAAAAGATGTCGCCAGTTGTCTGACTCAGGACTTCAATGTCGAAAAATTTGCTGACCGCGAAACCACTCTCAATTATCTCAAGGCGTTTTTCTTCCAGGCCCGCGATCTTAACGTCAACATTAAGTACATCAAACACGAAAACGACCGTCTGCCGGCAACCGCCAGCGAAGCGAGGGTTCTCGGCGTTGTCGTTATTACTGGTATGGCAGACGGCCAGAAGTTTCAGGCCTTCAGCGGGCAGGGTGCCGATACCGGTGTACTGACCATGCGCAAGATTGACGGCAACTGGCTCATTCACTCAGCCCGCCCGCTCGACGCTGCCGACCCCGACAAAGCTTTCCAGCAGCTCGCAAAGTAGCATTATTCAGCAGTTGTGCCCTGTGATCTGGCGTGTGCTGCCCGGGCCCAGTAGATGACCGGAGTGTCGAAGAGTGCCACGAACCATTTCATTACGTATGTCGTCGCGAAAATCTGCCAGATGACGATGGGCTCAAAAACGCCCCAGAAAGCCATCAGCGTAAAGATCGTGTTGTCGAGCAACTGACTGGTCATCGTCGACAGGTTATTGCGAAGCCAGAGATGTTGTGGATAACTCTGCTTGAGATAATTATAAAACCAGACATCGAAACTCTGACTAACCATATAGGCGGTTATGCTTGCAAAAGCAATGCGCGGCAGCAGCGAAAAAATGGCATTGAGAGCGGCGCTCGAGGTGTCTGAGGCATGCGGAGCGAACCACAGGCAGACCTGCATGATCAAAGTTGTGGCTATTATCGAAAAGATGCCGATCTTCACGCCCTTCTTCGCTTCTTCTGCACCATAGCACTCACAGAGTATATCTGTGGCAAGAAAGGAGGTTCCGTACATTATATTGCCAAGCGTGGTAACAAAGCCAAACAGCTCTATCGTCTTTATTACCTGAATGTTGGCCAGTATCGAAGCAAGCGTGATCCAGGCGAAAAGACCGTATTGCCTGAAATATTTGAAAGCCAGGGCAATAAGGCTGTAATTGAGGATCAGCAGAATTATCCATATTGTGTTGTTGCTCATATTATTCCTGTGCGGGCGGCTGAAACAGTTAAGCTGTTCGCTGCCTCCGAAATGAGTGAACAGAATACCCGCTCCCCGCCAATAATTCAAGTTCTATTTAACGTGCGGGCGACAGTATTAAATTATGAGCAAGCATGAGCAAAGGGCGCAGGCGGGCATCTCAAAAGCGTAAGCTTGTGAGCCGAGCACTTTTGACTCAAAGGCGCCGGTAATCGAGAAGCAGATGAGGCGAATCGCTGGAGCGTTGAGATCCCGCCGAGAGCCCGGCTAAGTATACAAAGTTTGATGACTGGCTGAGAGTCATTCATTGTTAATACTTTAATGCGATTGCTCTTTTAAATCATGCTTGTATAGATATCCTTTGATTGGTATATTGTCGGCCGATAAGAACGGGGAAAAACATGACGAGACTCAATTTTACGGTAGAAAAGCAGGCGCATGGCTCGCGGGCACGCGCTGCCCGATTCACTACGCTGCACAGCGAAGTAATAACTCCTGTGTTCATGCCGGTCGGCACCCGTGCCACGGTCAAGGGAATGACCGTCGAAAGCCTCGTCGAAACAGGCTCGCAGGTGTTACTTGCCAACACTTATCATCTACTGCTGCGCCCCGGCCCCGAAGTATTCAGAAGAATTGGCGGCATTCACCGCTTCATGAACTGGAAAGGCTCTGTTCTGACCGATTCTGGCGGCTTTCAGATCTTTTCACTGCCGCGCTCGCGCGAAATGACAGAAGAAGGTGCCAGATTCACCAGCTATGTCGATGGCACCAGCATTCTGCTGACTCCTGAACTGAGTATCGAAATGCAGAAAGCCATCGGCAGCGATATCATGATGGTTCTCGATCAGTGCATAAATTCAACCGCCGGTTATGATGAGACAAAAGCCGCCATGGAACTGACACACCGCTGGGCTTTACGCTCACTGGCAGCCCGCGGCGATTCAAAGCAGGCAATGTTCGGAATAGTACAGGGTGCCTGCCACCCGGAGCTTCGTCGTCAGAGCTCTGAATTTCTGCGCGAGCAGCCATTTGACGGCCTGGCAATAGGCGGACTTGCGGTTGGCGAAACACATAGTGAGCGCTATGAGTTTACCGAGCTGGTAACCGGCTTTTTACCAGACAATCTGCCTCGCTATCTTATGGGCGTCGGCACGCCGATTGACATTCTTGAAGCGGTTCATCGCGGCGTCGATATGTTCGACTGCATTATTCCGTCACAGCTGGCGCATCGCGGGTCGGTGTTTACATCGCATGGCAAGCTTCAGTTCAGGCGCACAGTTTATCGCTTTTCTGAAGAGCCGATTGACGCAGAATGCGACTGTTATGCCTGCCAAAACTACTCGCGCGCCTACGTTCATCACCTGGTCAAAGCCGAAGAACCGCTGGCCTGGCGACTGCTGACCTGCCACAACATCAGGTTCTATCACCGCCTGATGGCACAGATAAGAGATGCGATACTGCGCGAACGCTTTGTCGAGTTCTACGAAAGAATGCGACCTGAACTGATCCGTGACGACGAAGACAATCCGCAGAATCCGCCGAAGCGGCGAAACGCCAACCCGCCATCACTGGGCGACTATGAGGTTGTAAAATTCGCGCAGGGCTTTTCGAGCATCCGTCAGCGCAGTTCAGGTGAGATAATGCACTCGGTCAACAAGCCGGTCGAAGAGGCCGAAAAGCTCTATGTCGGGCAGTCCCACCTGGCCGACCGTCTGATAAAAAATGCCGGAAGCGATAAAGAACTGGTTATCTGGGATGTCGGCCTCGGTGCCGCCACCAACGCCATGGCGGTTGTACAATGCTTCGAAAAAGCCCTTGCCGAACATGGCGCAGACAAGCTCAGGTCGCTGCGAATGGTCAGCTTCGAGTGCGATCTTGACCCGCTTACTCTTGCCTGTCGGGCCAACACTGAATTTCTTTATCTTCGCCACAGCGCACCGCATCACATTCTGCGGCAAGGGCGCTGGCAACACGATTCACAGCTGCTGACCTGGGAGCTGGCGAAAGGCGACTTTCTCGAACTCTTCTGGAAAGCTCCGACACCAGACCTGATTTATTTCGACCCGTTCTCAGCTAAGACAGACAGCGAACTTTGGACTGCCGAAACTTTCTCGCTGCTTTTCAAAAACCTGGCTGAGCGCAAAGTCGAGCTGTACACCTATTCGGCAGCGACGGCAGTGCGCGTAGCCATGCTGCGCGCCGGGTTCTTCGTCGCCGAAGGCATTGCCACCGGCCCCAAAGCTGCAACTACTATTGCATTCAATCGGGCCGAAGGGGCAGGGGAGCACCCGCAGAAACCGCCCCTGCTTGACGCGCGCTGGCTCGAGCGCTGGCGGCGCAGCGGTTCGCGATTTCCGCCCGATGCTTCCCCGCTCGAAAAAGAGCAGATAACCGCTGCTATAGAATTCCATCCGCAGTTCAGTCAGGAATAGTTTTATAGGCCGGTGAAACAATGGAACAGGCAAAGGATGCTTGAGAACCAATAAAGTTCGGAGAATCCATATGCATGCCTTTGTTGTTAAAAAAACTATGATATAATTAACTGATAACACATATACATGATTTGATTAATGGCGAAAGGATAGGCAATCATGAAGAGATATCAAGGCTTATTATTGATTATGTTCTGTTTTCTGAGCCAGATCTGCAATGCTGTCGATCTTAAAACAGTTTCCATAGATGCCAGAATCACAGATGATTCAAATTTTATAGCAAAAGCATTTATTGTATTTACTCTTGAACAACAGGGTGACGTAAAGTTTTATCTCAACAAGGCGATGGTTGTCGAAAAAGTTTTTCTTGGTGCGAATGAACCGGTTACCTGGAAACAGGAAGATAGTTTTCTTGTAATAAATGAACTCGAAGCCGGAAATCATAATGTGACCATTTCATTTCAGGGGCTTTTTACTGCTGAAAAGGCAGAAAAAAGCATGATTGAAACAAGCAATCAGCGAGTTTGTTTAAAGGATTTTAATTTCTGGCACCCGACCACACCTATGGACTGCTTTTCTTATGCAATTAAGCTTGATCTTCCTGCCAATCTTCGAGGCGTCTCCTGTGGAAAATTGATCAGCAGAAGAATCAGAAATGGCCGGGAAATAACCCAATGGGAAGCACATCAGGTCAGAACCTGTGGGTTTATATTAGCCGCTCCATTTAAAGTTAAAACGTTGCAAAAAGATGGTATTACCGCCTCATTATACTGGACCAGCTTGAAATTCAAGGAGCCTGAATTTTTTCTAAAAAAAGGCATCGAACTGATTTCTTTTTTTAAGAAACAATATGGTGTATGGCCTTATTCTGATGTTCTCTTCGTAGAAGACAGCTTGATGCCAACTACGAACGGTAGAGGGATTAATGGAGCAGTATTCCTTGCAACCAGAGCCCTTGAAGAATGTGTTTTTACAAAAAACAGCAAAAGCCTGACTGGTTTTATCGCTCATGAGGTAAGCCACCTGATATGGGGCTCTTTGGTTGCCGAATTTCCCACAAAAGATTCAACTTTTTCATTTTTTCTTATGACCGAAGGTTTTGCTCATTTTTCCGCCCTTACTTATCTGGCAGCTCATAATCCTGAAGACTTCAATGTATTTGTCGATTCTCTGAAGAATCACTGGAAAAATTTTCCAGCCAATCATCCATACCAGTTTAAAGCAGCAGATATGACCACACCAAAAATGTCTCATATTGCAAAATGTGGATTCTTTCTCTACGATCTGAAGAGGCAACTTGGAGATAATATCTGGTTTAAAGCTGTTAGCAGAGTTTTGCAGAAAAATATCTGGAAAACAGCTTCCTTCAAGGAGATAGAAGATATTATCCGGTCGCAACAACAGGATATCGCTCCTTATCTGGAAAAATGGTATTCGTCAACTGATTTGTTTCCGCCAGGCATTGTTTATCCGCGATTTTAAAAGCCTTTTCTGACCGATAAGACTCAAGAATGGCTACAAAAGACTAAAGCAATAGAGTAGCATATTT
>CAZMWO010000177.1:0-3687 GCA_964569565.1 uncultured bacterium
ACGAAGGCTCGCGCGTTACCATCAAGCTGCCGCTCACGCTGGCAATCCTTCCCGCGCTAATGGTCAAGGTAGGAGCAGAAATGTTCGCGATTCCACTCGGATCGGTGCTCGAAACCATGGATATAACCAAGGCCGACATAAATATCGTGCAACACCAGGAAGTCACTCTGCTGCGCGGCGAAGTCCTGCCAATCATAAGATTGCGCAACGTGCTCAACGTACCGACCACAGACGAACAGAGAAAAATTATCGAAGCCAAGGAAGACGAACTGTCGATGGTTGTATGTGCTTCTGGTGAGAAGCGCGCAGGGTTCATGGTCGATGAGTTGTTTGGCCAGCAGGAAATAGTTATCAAATCACTTGGCAATCTGCTCAGCGGACTGCCGGGAATAATGGGCGCGACGATGCGCGGCGACGGCAGTATTGCACTGATTCTCGACATCCCGTCGTTCTTTCAGAAAGGGCAGACGATGCAATGACCCTGGTTAATCTTTTTTCGCATAAGGGGGACAGGGGTTGAACCTCGATCTTTCCGAATATATGGGTGCCTATATAGATGGCTCCCGCGAGAATCTCGACACCATGGACAGGTGTCTGCTCAGCCTTGAGCAGAATCCATCGAACCTTGAGGCGATAGAAGAGATTTTCCGGGCGGCTCACACGCTTAAGGGCATGTCGGCCACCATGGGCTTCGAGAAAATTGCCCACCTCACCCACGAGATGGAAAACATTCTCGACAAGCTGCGCACACATCAGATTCCGGTAACTTCTGCGGTTATCGATGCGATTTTTGAAACTTTCGACGTTCTTAGAACCCTGGTCAATGATAGTATTGAACAAACAGACTCAGGCATCGATCTTTCAGAGCTGTCAGCCAAGCTTTCCGGGCTGGCCGCCGGCGGCGGGGCACCGGCTCCGGCAGCTGCTCCCGCACATGCCGCAGCAGCACCAGCAGCGGCCCAGGCGGCCGGTGGAGGAGGTGGCAAAAAGGGTGGCAGTTCGGTTACAGCTGATTTGAGCGACATGGGGCTGAGTGATTTCGAACTCTCAGGGCTCGAAGAAGCCAGCGATTCAGGCAAAAACGTGCTTCTGCTGAGAATAGCCCTGGTTTCAGACTGTCTTCTCAAAGGGCCGCGAGTCTTCATGGTTTTGCGCACCCTTGACGACCTGCAGTGTGATATAGCCAAAGCGCACCCTGAAGTAAAAGACCTCGAGAATGAAAAATTCGACAGGTCATTCAAAATGGTTCTGATAACCGACAAGTCGATAGAGCAGATAAAAGACGCTCTTGAATCAATATCAGAACTGGAAACCATAGAATTGACAGACATTTCAGATGCCGAAGGCGGTGCAGCGGCTCCAGTTCAACAGGCTGCCCCGGCGTATGCAGCCCCGGAACCAGAGCCTGTTTATCAGCCTGCTCCGCAGCCGGCAGCATCTGCACCCAGAGCCGCTCCGGCAGCAACTCCGCCTCAGGCGGCACCAGCCAGTTACGAAGTTCACAACCCGATGGCCGGTGCACCGGTAGTTCCGCCCATGCCGCCTGCTGCGCCCCCACCCGGAGAAACAGCCCCGGAAGAAGAAGAAGAGGCGAAGGAAGTAATCGAACTGGTCCAGCTGGTAACCTTTACCATGGCCGGCGAAACCTACGCGCTCGAAATTCAGCAGGTTGAAGCGATCATCAATCTCAGCGGACATCCTATTACCAGGGTGCCCAAAGCACCGCATTACATAGACGGGGTAATCAACCTGCGCGGCGAAATCGTGCCGGTTATCAACACCCGCAGAAGATTGCGCTTGGCTGAGATAGAGAGCAAGCCCAGCAATCAGATCATCATTTTATCTTTTGAAGAAGAAAAAGTTAAGGCAGGCTTTCTGGTCGACAGTGTCCAGGAAGTCATCCGCCTGCCGGAATCGTCCATAGAACCGCCCAGCCGGGTCAGCGAAAGCGTTGATATCGAGTATCTGCGCGGCGTCGGCAAGATTGACAACAAAATCGTCATCATGCTGAATGCCCATCGCATTGTCTTCGGCAAGCAGGCCGAAGAATAAAGCCTCAACTCTTAAGCCTGGCGTGTATTTTTAGTGCCGGCAAGAATTCTGGTGGCAGCATTGCGAACCATGTCATTTTCGTCCTGACTGGCTTCCTGGGCAATCTGGGTGAGTCCCTGTATCGGCAGTTTGGCAAGCGCCTCGAGGGCATTGAGGCGGTTGAACCAGATATCATCTTTTAGCAGACGGCGCAGCGAAAATTCGGCCTGAGCAAAACCAAGGTCGCCGATGGCATCGATGCTGAAAAACAGCAGGTCACGATCTTTGAGAATATCAATCAGCGACTGCACGAATTTTTCGTTCTTCAGCTGGCCCATGGCCCTGACAAGATTGATTCTGACAGTGCGGTCGGCACCTTCAAGCTTTTTAACAAGCAGATCCGGGTTGAGATTGCCTACTTTTGAAAGGCTCTCTACAGCCGCAGTTCTGACCTGTAAAGATTCATCGTGCAAAGACCCCAGCAGCGGCTCGATCGCGCTGGCCCTGCCGGTAGCGCCAAAGGCTTCCATGATACGCTTTCTGATAAACCATTCAGAGTGACCAGCATGCTTTTTGAGTATTTCTACCGAAGCGTCTGAAGCAATCTGGCCAATACCCCTGATGCAGTAAAGGCCGCGTTCCAGCGGGTCTGCCTGCAGTTCTTCAGAAAAAAGCTTGAGCGACTCAGAGTTGCCTGTTTCGGCAAGGAATTTAAGAACCCACATGCGCCGGTCGGGAGAAAGCGAACGGTATTTTTCGAGCATCTCATGAACCAGCGTCTGTTGCCGGCCAATCAGATATCTGATGCTCTGCGAAAGCTTTATCTCATCAGGGAAATCGAGATAAAAACCGACCAGAATGTCATCTACCCGCCGCGAAGGGGGCATCATTGCCAGCGCCTTAACTGCCGGCAGAACCAGTTCTGGAGTTGCGTTGAAAAGCCCCATAGCCAGTCCGTCGATAGCGGCCTCGTATTTCAGTTGCCCGAGAATCGCGGCAGCTTCGATAAACAGCCTGGGGCGGGAAATGTCGAGCCTGCCGGTCAGATAATCCGCACCGACTGCGCCCAGATGCTCGCTGAACAGACGGGCGACCAGCTGCCGGGCAACGACACCATCAGACTGCAGCACCTGACAGAGGTCTGACATCTGTGCCGCTGTGGGGTTTTTGAGGCGCGGCAGCACCAGGGTAAAAAAGGATTCATCGTGCCCAATAGCTTCTTCGAGAAAACTGGCAAAATCGCTGTTATTCATGAACTGCTCTCAGTTCGGTGCCGATATCGGCCCTTCGTATTTTTCGACGAGAAAATTTTCGCGGCCGGCAGGTTTACCATCGGTTTCGAATTCAAACACATAATTTCCGGCAGCCGGAAAGCCGAAATTGCTCAATACTATCATCGAGCGGGCAACCAGTCCGGCCTGTCCCTGAATCGGTGCTGAAGGACGGACTTTGGGGATTTCCACTCCTTCCGGCGGGATGATATTGAGGGTAACATTCACCTTTCCGGTGATTTCGCCCCACTCGATAAAAAGACAAAGCTTCGGAAAAGTCAGCGGAAAACTCTGCACCAGCAGCTTCGAGCCTAAAACTCCCATAAGGCTGACCCGGCCACCGACTTCCTGGCGGATATCTTCGCAAAACAACACGCATTTATAT
>CAZMWO010000177.1:3697-7049 GCA_964569565.1 uncultured bacterium
TGCTCATAATGTTTCCTTTCAGCTATTCTCGGACTGCAGGCTTAGCCTGATCTTTTGCAGCCCCGGTAGTTTTTCGATATTCAAGGTAACTTCTCAGAATCAGTGCAGCCGCGACCGCATCGATCACTTCGCGCCGCTGCTCACGCCTCATGCCGGCTTCGATCAGCGAAGCTTCGGCTATTTTGGTAGTCAGACGCTCGTCAAAAAACTCAATCGGCAAAGTTGTCTGTTTTTCGAGCTCATTTTTAAAATAACGCGCTCTTTCGCAGGGTTCGCGTTCGACGCCATCGAGCGAAACCGGCAGGCCAATAACGACCCTGTCTACCTCTTGTTTATCAAGAAGGGCGACCACTTCGCTGACCGCAGTTTTGCCGGCTTTGATTACAGAGAATGGTGAGGCGGCGATCTCGAGACGATCGCAGGTAGCCACACCGATTCTCTTTTTGCCTATGTCGAGAGCGAGAATTTTCATCAGCCGTTGAGAGCCTGAGCAATGAGTTTTTCGGCTTCTGACAGGGCCTGATCAATTTTTTCGACATCTTTGCCGCCGGCAGTAGCCATATCGGGTCGGCCACCACCGCTGCCACCAGCTACTTTTGCGACATCCTTGATAAGCTTGCCGGCATGCAGACCCTTTTTAACCAGATCACCGGAAAGCTTGAGCACGAATCCGGCCTTGTCGCCGCCGCAGGCCAGCAATACCAGGGTTTTTTCGCCGGCGTTGCCGACGAGTTCATCAGAAATTTCTTTCATTTCATCGACACTCAAACCATCAGTGCGCGAAAGCATAACCGACATTCCGCCGATCTGGCGGGCACCGGCCCTGACCTTGTCGATGCGGCCATGGGCATCTGATTTGCGCAGTCGATCGAGTTCCCGGCGCATTTCACGCATTTCGGTCATTATTTTTTCTGCTTTCTGATGCAGGCTTTTCTGATCACATTCAAGAATTTGAGCGAGATCGCGCTCATGATGGCGCAGGTCGTGCAGGATATCGAGCGAAGATTCGCCGGTTACCGCTTCAATACGGCGCACCCCGGCAGCGATCGACGACTCGGAAGCAATCGAAAACAGTCCGATCTCAGCTGAATTACCGATATGAGTACCGCCGCACAGTTCTTTGGAGAAATTGCCTACCGAGATAATTCTGACCCGGTCGCCGTATTTTTCGCCAAACAAGGCCATGGCACCTGTTTTGACCGCTTCTTCATAGCTCTTTTCGTCGACATGCACGTTATGTGCAGCAAGAATCTGCTGGTTTACGATGGTTTCGATCTTTTCGAGATCAGCCGCGCTGATGCCTTCGAAGTGGGTAAAGTCAAAGCGCAGGCGTTCGGGCGAAACCAGCGAACCGGCCTGTTTGACATGATCGCCGAGAACCTGTTGCAAGGCTTTGTGCAGCAGATGCGTCGCCGTATGATTGCGCATGGTGGCGCGCCGACTCGGCACATCGACCTGCATCTGTACCTGAGCGCCTTTGGCGAAGGTCTGCGAACCCTGCCAGTGACCGATGTGCAGGTAGACTCCTTCAGCCGCTTCGGTGGTCTCAACGACAAACACGGCTGCGCCGCTGCTGATCTGCCCCTTGTCCCCAAGCTGGCCACCAGACTCGGCATAAAATGGAGTTTTGTCGGTAATAACCAGAACCTGGTCCTTTGCCGTAACCACATCAAGTACGCTTGCGCTACCGTTCATCGTCTGATATCCGGTAAAAACCGTGGGCTGATAATCGCCGGGGTTGATGGCCTGAAAATTCACAAAAGCAGAAACCACGTTAGCACGGCCACGTTCGCGCTGTTTTTCGAGCTCGACATTAAAGGCGGCTTCATCGACGCTGATCTTTTCTTCCATGCAGATTTCGCGGGTAAGGTCGAGCGGAAATCCGTAGGTATCGTGCAGCAGAAAAGCGCGTTCGCCCGACAGCGTATTCTTTTTTGCCGATTTTAACTGATCTATGTATTCAGTCAGTTTGTCGCTACCGGTTTTGAGCGTCTGCAGAAAGCGTTCTTCTTCGTTGCGGACGATGCGGATGACATGGTCGGCATTTTCTTTAACCTCAGGGTAGTCGCTCATGATATCGGCAACCGTCGGCACGATCTGGTGCAGAAATGGCTTTTCCTGGCCAAGATAGCTGTAACCAAAGCGCGAGGCGCGGCGCAGAATCTTGCGCAGAACGTAACCACGCCCCTCATTCCCTGGCAGACCGCCATCGGCAAGCGCGAATGACAGCGCTCTGACATGGTCAGAAACAACTTTGAGAGCGGTTCTGATCTTGGCTGACTCGTTAAAGCGATGGCCGGTTAATGTCTCAACTTTGTTGACAATACCGACAAAGACATCGTTTTCGAAGTTGTCGAATTTGCCCTGCATAATCGAAGCGAGGCGTTCGAGCCCCATGCCGGTATCGATGTTTTTGCGTTCCAGCGGTGTCAGCGTGCCGTCTTCGGCGCGGTCATACTGGGTGAACACCAGATTCCAGAATTCCAGGTAGCGGGCGCAGTCGCAACCGGGGGCGCAATTCGGGCTTTTGCAGCCGATTTCGGGGCCCTGGTCGATATAAATTTCTGAGCATGGGCCGGAAGGGCCAACGCCGATAGTCCAGAAATTGTCTTTGTCGCCGAGTTTGACGATACGGTCGCGCGCCACGCCGATATCTTTATGCCAGATTTCGAGAGCTTCGTCATCGCTGTGGTGAACGCTTACATAAAGCTTGTCTTTGGGCAGGCCCATTTCTTTGATGATGAATTCCCAGGCCATGGCGATGGCTTCTTTTTTGAAGTAGTCGCCAAAGCTGAAATTGCCCAGCATTTCAAAGAATGTGTGATGGCGGGCGGTGTAGCCGACATTTTCGATATCGGTTGTACGAAAGCACTTCTGGCATGAGGCGGCACGCGACAGGTCTTTTTTGAGACCGAGAAAGTATGGTTTAAAAGGAGCCATGCCGGCACTGATAAAAAGAATTGTCGGGTCATCCTGTGGAATCAGAGGCGCAGATTTTTCAACTTTGTGGTTGTTTTTTCCAAAAAAATCCAGAAATTTCTGTCTGATTGTTGCGGTTTTCACTGTTGTCTCCTGTTATTCTGACTGACAGAGCGATACTTATTCAAATTTTGCATTGAGTACTCTAGAATAGATGCGGGTTACAAAATTGCGCTGTTTGATCGGCTTCTTTTCGGTATCGTACATTTCATGCATTGAAAGCTGAATTTCGACACCTCTTATCTTCTGCAGATCACGCAAACCATTGGCAGCAGGATTAGACGGATGATAGTAATGTGGTCTGAGATAGTTTCTATAATCTTCCATGCTCTCTTCGGAATAGCGGTTGCGGAAGATGGTGCCGTCAGTGCCC
>CAZMWO010000178.1:0-7048 GCA_964569565.1 uncultured bacterium
CATGTAATCCGCGATTTTGGGACCGATCCAGATCAGCGTAAACGCCGAGAATATGTAAAATACGCGCGAACTGTGCAGTCTGAGGTTGAGAATTTTCATGACCACGAAGAGCTTGACCGCTGCCAGAGCCATGTAAATGGCTGAGGCCATGTAACCGACGTCAGGGTCTTTGCCTGAAATGTGAACCTGATAACCGGTAAGGTCGCCAAGGAAAACCAGCACCAGAATCAGCAGCAGTTTGCCGTGGTCTGACTGAATACGGTTGCGCAAAAGATAAAGCGCCATGCCGATCATGACGATTTCGTAGATATTCTGCACGGCGAAAAAGCCGGCGATAGTAGATATTGAGTTCATCTGGCCTGATTCAAGCTCTGACCCGGCAAGATAGAGTCCGGCAAGCATCAGAGCGACACTGAGAAGGTATAAAGGGTTGTTGTTGCGGAACCATTTGAAAAATATGTCCTGAGGTTCCGGCTTAGGGGGAATGTTGCGCCGCGCTGGTTTCTGCTCTGGCGCTGACTGCTGCACCGCTTCAGCGGGCTGTTCGTCGACAGGGTCGATATTCTGATTCTGCGAAATGTCTGGCTGATCTATATTCATAATTGGCCTCCCGCAAATAAACTGGAATGGCAAATATCAGTGCAATTAGGATGCCAACATTGAAATACTGAATTTAAGCGGATTTACATCTATTGCTGCGACAGGTTCGGCGCAACTCGCGACAGAAAATACGCACCAATTCTGTTCAGCACAAAGATTCTGGTAGTCTATTCGCGGAGACTCTGCTTATATTGGGCTTATGACTGAAGAAGTTCGGTCAGGCAAATTTGCTTTTGAGGTGCCCGAGAAAGTTCTTCAATACCGGCGGAATATCGGGGTTTCGAGGATCAACCTTGCCTGACTGAACAGCTTTGATAAGTTGTGCTGTCTCTTCGCAGGGATCGTCGATCATCTGCAGAATGGCGAAAAGCATGGCCTGCATTTTGGGGAACCCGAATGTTTCGATAAAAAAGCGGGTTTTTGCTTCGAAGGTTTTGTCGGGTGGCAGCAGAACATCTTCGCCTTTGGCAGGGCCGAGGTTGTTTATCAGATCCATCAAATAGCGTGGGCGCTGCCCGTAGGGCATCTTTTTAAGCTGTTCAGGCATTACCGGCGTGCCGATCAGATAATCCTGTTTGCCGTTTCCATAGGGAAAATCGTGCCGCTCATTCGAGGGTTCGGCTGGCAAACCGCCTGCGAAGCGCAAAGGCACCAGCGGCAAATTCTTGTCGATGGCCATATCGAGAAAAATAGAACTTAAACGAGTTACCGGCTGGTCGGCGGCGATGGCTCTGGTGCCCTCAACGTGCACCAGCAGCGAAGCTTCGGGCTGACCGGACTTTTTAAGAGTCTCAATCAACTCAAGCGGGTTCTGGCGATCGAAATACATAAGCCGGAACGGATGGCTATCACCGAGTGAATCTTTGGCAAAGGCCAGCAGAAAGGCGAGCCAGGCATTGACGTGATCGGGCTTGGCTACTGCTTCGATCGGCAGACCGGTCATTCCGTATGAGAGAGCCATGAACAGTGGCGATTCGAGGCCGATCTGATGATTGGCGAGAAACACTACCGGCTTGTCTGCGACGGCGGCAAAGGCGGCCGGATTCTGCAGAACGACGCGGCTGACGAAGGTTCCGAACATGGCTCCGAGCAGATCGTGAAAGAAACGGTGTGAGCCGCCTGCCCGCTCTATCCATCTGGCGCGCAGCAGCTTCCAGCTCAGGGCCGCATTGTTCGAGCCGTCTGCTGGCAGATTGTTGAAGGGAAGATTGCGACATGCGCTGTTTGCGTCGAGAACAATCTCAGAAGCTGGCAGACGGGCAAATCTGGCATACTTTTCGGTGATTCCCGTGGCGGCGGTCTCTGTCGATACGCTACCGCCTGATGCCGAAGTGGTCGAGTCCGTTATTTTCGCCTGTTTAGACACGAAGGAAACTGACGAGGCATCAACCGCCGAAATTACTGCGAGAATTTTGTCGCCATCGCGCTCTGCATCTGACAGACGGCGCAGAGCCACCATGCCGAGGCCTTCGCGAAGTCGCGCGTCGCTGGCCTCTTCTTTGGCCGGTTCTTCGGCCCAGGATAACACCGAGTGCGCAGAATCTACGCTGCCAGCGATAACCAGGTCGGCATTGCCGGTCTGTAATTCTCTGACTGCGGTGCCGAGCCATGAGATGGCCCCGGGCAGCGGTGCATGATTTTCAACCGTTGCAACCGAGAAACCGAAGTGTTTTGCGAAGAGTTCAGCGATTCCGGGTTGTGCAGCTGTTTTCGGGGCGTTATCAGAACTTGATTCGGGCGCAGACGATGAGCGTTTTTCGAGTGCCACGCGCACACGTTCTGGCTTTATACTGCCTTTTTCAAAGCTGCGAGTATCTTCGAGCGCCTGTTTTGCAAGAAACAGGCTGGTCACTGGTATTACCGTCGAAATTTTCAGTACTTCAGCAGGAATCTCGAAGCCATCGGCCGGCAGACTGCCAGTGCTTAGCAGTCCGCTGGTCATAACATATCCCTTGAGATTTTTCAGATCCTGTTCGGTAAAAAACTCGCTGAAGGGCCACTGCGAGGTGGCGAGTCCGGCCATCAGCCCCTTAAGCCCAAGCAGATTGGGCCAGAAAGCCTTCGGTAAGAGAGCTACCGGAAAAAGCACGCTCTTTCCGACGATTGCGACCGGTTCCTGCTTTACTTCATTCAGCTTATTCTGTGACATTTTTCCATCCGGTTGAGATTTGAGAACTGATTTGTGAAAGTCATGGATCAGGAAACTCGATGCTTTTGCACACCTGAACCGATGACACAGGTCATTTGTGATATGGCAAGCTGTTAGAAACTCACCACCCACAAACCGCATATAATATACACTATTAAGGTTTCCATGTCATTTCAAAACTATGACACCAGCAAAATACATAGATGCTCAAACGGGCAGTTGTTATTTTTCAGGGCGGCGGCCGGATGGGCCGCGGTGCGGGCGGCCCCATTCGGTGACACCCTGCAGCTGGTGACCAGAGAGCACGGGGCCTTCTACGCAGACGCGCAGGCCGGTGCCATCGAGGCAGCATTGTCCGCAAAGACCGACGGCGCATTTCATGTAACGTTCGAACGAAAGCTGTACGGGAATATCGGGCGAGAATGTATTGGCGAAACCATGCACCGCGAGCAGCATGGCTTCAGGGCCTGATGCGGCAAGCACAATTATTGGTTCGCTGTCGTGCATGGCGGCGAGAACGTCGACCGCCCTGCCCTTCTTGCCGATTGAGCCATCTTCGCTGACGATTACACATTCGGGCATCGATTCCAGTTCATCGCGAAAAGCCAGATCATCAGCTGTTTTAACACCGATAACCCAGCGAAAATCGAGCCTTTCTTCGCGCAGACACTGCGCGAGATAACGCAGCGGCGCGTTGCCGATGCCGCCGCCGACCAGCACCATACCTTCGATCGGCTGAAAACCGTTACCAAAGGGGCCGCGCAGGCCGACCCAGTCGCCGGCCTGCAGTTTCAGAAACTGGCTGGTGAATGGGCCTACTGCCTTGACCGTGATTTCGATTTCGTGTTCGAAGACACCCGAGAGAGCGAATGGCTTTTCGTCAACTCCGGGCAGCCAGGCCAGAACGAACTGACCAGGTTCAGCTTCAATTACGCGGTCGAAACGAAAGCTTTTGAGGCCGGGATTATGAGTCAATACCCGTTTTACCTGATAAGTCTGCATGTATTCAGACATGGGCTGCTCCTTTGAGATCGCTCAGCGAGCTGATTCCGCGTTCCTGCATGAAAACATGCAGATCAGAGTTTATGCTCGAAAACACTTCGAGACCGCGCGTGTAGACTGCGGTTCCGACGCCGACTGCTGTAGCACCGGCGAGCACCATCTGAATTACGTCTTCGGCTGTTTCGACGCCGCCGGTGCCGATTATCGGCAGCGATACCGCTTCGGCGATTTCCCAGACGGCGCGAACAGCCAGCGGCAGTATGGCCGGGCCGGAAAGGCCGCCCATGCGGTTTGCCAGTACCGGGCGCCTGACATTGGGGTCGATGATCATGCCGGGGCCAACTGAATTGATCGCGGTAATTGCGTCTGCACCGTTGTCGGCACAGGCCTTGGCGACTTCGGCGAGCGACAGACACTGCAATGAGAGTTTGATCGAGATTGGGATATCAGTGACCCGTTCGCGCACTTTTCTGGTGATCTGCCCGACCAGTTCAGGATCGGCAGCATACGGCCGTCCGAACTCAGAGCCGACATTGGGGCACGAAACATTAACCTCGATCATCGACGGCATGGCTTCGGCGATTCGGGCCGCGACTTCGGCGAATTCATCGACGGTCTTGCCGAATATCGATGCGATGACCGGAACTTCAGATCGCAGGTGAAAGGTTCGCAGTTCTTCGATCATATCATCGACACCGGGGTTTGCCAGTCCAACTGCGTTGAGCAATCCGAACCCGAATGGAAGAATGGCCGGGCAAGCGTGCCCCTTGCGCTCTTCGAGACCGCAGGATTTGGCGGTAACCGCGCCGGCGCCAAGCTCAGCGACTCTTTCCATACTCGATGCCGACAGGCCCATAATGCCTGAAGCAAGAACCAGAGGCGATGCCAGCTCGACGCCGGCGATTTTCACATGTAGACGATTGATCACAGTTTAAGCCTGTTCTCGAGCTCTGCCAGTGCGAACCAGCGCTCGCAGTGGTTACAGCGAAACTTCATGGGTTCGCGTCGCACCAGATGGAAGCAGGTGGTCACACCGCGCTCGTGATTAGTGATGCAGCCGGGATTGGGACAGCTCAGAAGATTGTCGACAAGCTCTGGCGGCTCAAGCACAATCTTTCCGGCAATCGCAAATTTCTCGACCCGCTTGATTGTAACACCTGGCACGACAAGAGACAAATGCTGCAAAAACCGCTGTGGCAGCTCACGGCATTGTATCTTGATCAGGTCCTTATGGCCGAGACGACGACTTGTATAATTCAGACCGACCGAAAGCACTGCATTATTGAGTTCATTATGGCCACGAATGAGGTTCAGAATCTTTACTCCCGAACCAGCTGGTATGTGGTCGAGCACAAAGCCGTTTTCAATTTTTGGTATCAGCAGAATCTGTTCAGGACTCATATTTTTGCTCCAAGCAGGTGGGCCAGAATGCCCTGGCGCATAACCATGCCGTAGCCGGCCTGCGGAAAATAGGCGGCATACTGGGTAGCATCGACTTCGGTGGCAATCTCATTGACACGCGGAAGCGGGTGTAGAACCTTCAAATGTGCCGGTGCATTCTGCAGAGCCGCACGGTCGAGGCGATAAGCGTCTTTTACCTTCTCGTATTCAACCGGGTCAGGAAATCGCTCTCGTTGAATTCTGGTCATGTAGACCACATCGCTCTCGGCAATCGCATCTTCAAGATTCGTTGTTTCTTTTACTGCTACAGTAGAACCCTCAGTTGCCTCGATGACATATTCAGGCATTCTCAGAGTTTCAGGTGAGACAAAGTTGAACCTGACATCTTTGAATCTGGCCAGAGCATGAAACAGCGAGTGCACGGTGCGTGAATACTTGAGATCACCGACCAGCGCTACGCGTAAACCATCGACACGGCCAAACAGGTTTTGCAGGGTATAAAGATCTAGCAGTGTCTGGGTCGGGTGCTGATTGGCGCCATCGCCGGCATTGATTACCGGCACGCGACTGACTTCAGCTGCCAGGCGTGCGGCGCCTTCGCGTGGGTGTCGAATTACGATGGCATCGCAGTATTGCTCGACTGTGTGAATGGTGTCGGCCAGTGATTCACCCTTGGCCACTGATGTGTTCAAGGCTTCGGAAAACCCGATCACCTGTCCGCCCATTCTAAGCATGGCGGCTTCGAAGCTGAGGCGGGTTCGGGTACTTGGCTCGTAAAAAAGAACCCCGAGAATCTTGCCGGCGAGAACCTGGCGACAGGCTTCCGGGCTCATTTCATCGACGCGGCGACCAAGTTCGAGATAGTCGCGCAGATGTTTTTCGCTCAAATCTTCGATCGAAATAAGATCACGTTTCATTACAAACTCCTGAGCTGCGCGGTAGCTTCAGCGATCCAGACTGCCGGGTCGGCTGCTTCGAGAAGGGCGCGACCAACTATGAGATAATGTCTGCCGATGCCGGCAAATCTTGACGGATCGCCACCCTGACGACCGTATCCCGGTGAATAGAACTCCGACTCGGGTCGGAAAGACACCGCCTGCACGATGCGGTCAACCGCTTCGGGTTTGGTCAGAGGAACCACAAAGGCATTCACACCACTATCAACCGCTGTGCGATAGATACATTCGATTGCCTGGTCATTCAAGAATCCGCCTTCAGAGTGCATATAGGCCTTATGCGTCATCAGACCGCCAACAATAACTTTCAACTCTTCTTCGCGCAAGGCCTTGATCCAGGCTTCGAGCGTTGCCGGGCCGGCCTGCGGAAAAAGAATCGCTTCGTTTATGCCGGCGCGGCGAAGCGTCTGCGCAAAGAGTCTGCCGGTATCGGGGATATCTGTCGCAGCCTTCTGGTGATCGTAAATGACCGGCAGATCAGAATATTGACGGATGGTTTCGACTACTTTGCCGAGACCGTGGGTCAGGCCAAGCGAGAAGCCGGCCTTGAAGCCATAAAACATTTCGTTGTTGCCGACGGCTCTAGCGATTCGCTCGACATCAGCAAGCTCAAGAACGTCGAGTGCCGGAATCAGCTTGAAGGTCTTTGCAGCTTTGGTTTTCATTATGCGGTCTCCCACCATTTCTGTATGAGTTCGGCGCGCGCGTCGCCAGTTTCAGAAAGATATTCACTGAGCGTGCGAATGTCGAGAAGCGACGAAAATTGCAGATCATCAGCGGCCGAACCGGATTTCGAGCGACGATCGACGATGACGAGAATGTCGGCAGAAGCCACGCCAAAAGTGCGACGCAGGCTGTCAATTCCTTCGCGCTTGGTCAGGCCGCTGGTCAGCACGTCATCGATCAGCAGCACACGATCTGCCGCGGTCGGCTGCGTGCC